>JAURXG010000665.1 GCA_030654555.1 Aquabacterium sp. | reverse complement strand
TGGTCTCGGCCTCGTGCGAGCGGTAGCGCTGGGCGAAGATCAGCGCGTTGCTGCCGGTGCTGATGGGCCTGGCCTGGAACGCCGGCGGCCTGCCGCTGCACGGCCCGGTCGACGAGACCCTGCAGCTGCTGGGCACCGCGGTGGCGCCGCTGTGCCTGGTGCTGATCGGCATCTCGCTGGCCTACACCCGGGTGGCGGGTGCCGTGCGCCCCGCGCTGCTGATCGCCGCGCTCAAGCTGCTGGCGCTGCCGGCGCTGGTGCTGGTGACGGCGCACTGGGGCCTGGGGCTGCAAGGCCTGCCGCTGCAGGTGGCGGTGATGATGGCCGCGCTGCCCACCGGCAGCAACGCGCTGATCTTCGCCCAGCGCTACCGCTCGCACGAGGCCGAGACCACCACCGCGATCGTGGTCTCGACGATGGGCTTCGCGCTCACCGCGCCGCTGTGGCTGGCGCTGGTGGCGTGGGTGGGATGAGGCGCCAGGCCCGGCCGCTTCAGCCGCCGGGCATCGTCTGCCGCTCGTCGTCGCCGATGCCCGAGGACAGCACGCGGCCCTCGCGGTCGAACGTGACGTCGAAGACCTTCTTGTCCTGCCCGCTCATGAACTGCCAGCGCCACACGGTCTCGCCCGGCTTGGTGGCATAACTCAGCACGCGGGCGTGCCGCCCCAGCAGCTGGCGCACCTCGTCCTGCGACATGCCGGGCTGCACCTTGGCGAAGTTGGCCGGCGTCAGCAGCTGGCGCAGCGAGGTCATCCTGCCATCGGCGCCGATCACGACCTCGACATTGGTCCAGCCCTCGGGCTGGCGCGGGTAGGCCAGCAGCTTGCTGCCGTCGGCGCGCTCGACGATCTGCACCGGCTCGCCGAACTGCTTGCGCACGTCGGCTTCGGTGGACACGCCTTCTTCCAGCTTCTGGGCGTGCTGCTCGTCGCAGCCGGTCAGCCATCCGGCCGCGGCCAGCAGCGTGATCAACAGGGGTCGCAGCGTCATTCGTGCCTTTCACGGGGGGTGCGTCGACGTCCATTTTGTACCCCGCCTCGGCGGGCCCCGACGCGGATCCACCCGTTCTGGGAAAATCGCCGCATGAACCCGATCGACATCCCCGCGTACATGGCCCAGGTGGGCGCGGCCGCGCGCGCCGCGGCCACCACCATGGCGGCCGCCAGCACGGCGGCCAAGAATGAGGCGCTGCGTGCGCTGGCGCGCCAGTTGCGCGAGGCCCCGCATGCGCTGGCGCAGGCCAACGAGCTGGACCTGGCCGCTGCCCGCTCGGCCGGCCTGGCCGCGCCGCTGGTCGACCGGCTCAAGCTCACGCCGGCGGTCATCACCACCGTGGCCGAGGGCTGCGAGCAGCTGGCCGGCATGCCCGATCCGGTGGGCGAGATCAGCGGCGTCAAGCGCCGGCCCTCGGGCATCAGCGTGGGGCAGATGCGGGTGCCGCTGGGCGTGTTCGGCATGATCTACGAGAGCCGGCCCAACGTGACGATCGAGGCCGCCAGCCTGGCCATCAAGAGCGGCAACGCGGCCATCCTGCGCGGCGGCAGCGAGGCGCTGCACAGCAACCTGGCGCTGTGGCGGCTGGTGCAGGCCGCGCTGCTCGAGGCCGGCCTGCCGCCCGAGGCCGTGCAGCTGGTGGAGACCACCGACCGCGCCGCGGTCGGCCGCTTGATCACGATGCCCGAGTACGTCGACGTGATCATCCCGCGTGGTGGCAAGGGCCTGATCGAGCGCATCAGCGCCGAGGCGCGCGTGCCGGTGATCAAGCACCTGGACGGCAACTGCCATGTCTACGTCGATGCCGAGGTCGACCTGGATCAGGCGCTGGTGGTCACCGACAACGCCAAGACGCAGAAGTACAGCCCCTGCAACGCGGCCGAATCGCTGCTGGTGCATGCGCGGCAGGCGCAGGCCTTCCTGCCGCGCATCGGTGCGATCTTCGCCGCCAAGGGCGTCGAGATGCGCTGCTGCCCGGCATCGCGCGCGATCCTGGCCGAGGTGCCCGGCGCCCAACTGGTCGAGGCCACCGAGGCCGACTGGGCCGAGGAGTACCTGGCGCCCATCATCAGCGTCAGGATCGTGGCCAGCCTGGACGAGGCGATGGCGCACATCAACCGTTACGGCAGCCACCACACCGACGCGATCCTCACCACGAATCATCCGAACGCCATGCGCTTCCTGCGCGAGGTGGATTCGGCCAGCGTGATGGTCAACGCCAGCACGCGCTTTGCCGATGGTTTCGAGTATGGCCTGGGCGCCGAGATCGGCATCTCCACCGACAAGTTCCACGCCCGCGGGCCGGTGGGTCTGGAGGGGCTGACCTCGCTGAAGTGGGTGGTCCTGGGGCAGGGCGAGGTTCGGGGTTGAGTGCTGATCCGCGCACGGCGCTGGTGCTGTTCTCCGGCGGCCAGGATTCCACCGCCTGCCTGGCCTGGGCGCTGGAGCGCTACGCGCGGGTCGAGACCGTCGGCTTCGACTATGGCCAGCGTCACCGCATCGAGCTGGATTGCCGGCTCGTGGTGCGGCGTGAACTGGCCGCTGCATTTCCGCGTTGGGCCGAGCGGCTGGGCGACGACCACCTGCTCGACCTGCAGCTGCTGGGCCAGATCAGCGACACCGCGCTGACCCGCGAGCGGGCCATCGCCTTCGAGGCCACCGGCCTGCCCAACACCTTCGTGCCGGGCCGCAACCTGCTGTTCTTCACCTTCGCCGCGGCGCTGGCCTGGCGGCGCGGCGCCAGCGTGCTGGTGGGTGGCATGTGCGAGACCGACTACTCCGGCTACCCCGACTGCCGCGACAACACGCTCAAGGCGATGCAGGTGGCGCTGTCGCTGGGGCTGGACGCGCCGATGGTGGTGGAGACGCCGCTGATGTGGCTGAGCAAGGCGCAGACCTGGGCGCTGACGCAGCAGCTGGGCGGCGATGCGCTGAGTCGCCTGATCGTCGAACACACCCACACCTGCTACCTGGGCGAGCGCGGTGCACTGCACGCCTGGGGCCATGGTTGCGGCAGCTGCCCGGCCTGCGCGCTGCGGCGCACGGGCCACGAGACCTGGCAGGCCAGCCAAAGGCCAGCCTCATGAGCACCGCCAGCCTGAGCTGGTTGGTGGCGCTGCTGGTGCTGGGCCTGTGGATGCTGGGCGCGCACAACCGCGTAACGGCTCTGAAGACCGCCGTGCTGGCCGCGTGGACGCAGGTGGATGCGGCGCTGCAGATCCGTGCCCAGGCGCTGGGCGCGCTGTTGGCCAAGGTCGCCGAGCCGCTGGCCAGCGAAGCGGCCGCCGTCGACGCGGTGGCCGGCGCGTTGGCGCAGGTGCAGGCGGCGTCCGAAGCGGTGCGCCGCGCACCGCTGGCCCGCGATGCGGTGGCCGATCTGGGCAAGGCCGATGCGGTGCTGGCCGCGGTGCTGGTGCGCCTGGTGGCGCTGGTCGAACAGCAGCCGGCGCTGCTGGGCGACGAGGCCGTGGCCGCCGCGCTGCAGGCCCTGCGCGAAGCACCGCCGCGGCTGGCCTTTGCGCGCCAGCTGTTCAACGAGGCGGGCAGCGCCTACAACGCGGCCACGTCGCAGTTCCCGACGCGGCTGCTGGCGTCGCTGCTGCGGTTCGGGCAGGCCGGCCGGCTCTGACCGGCGGCCCTCAGCCGCGTTCGCCCATCACCGAGGCGGTGGCCACCAGCTCGTCGAACATCGCCATCGAGACCTTGCCCGACACCGAATACGGGTCGAGCGCGGGCGTGGCCGAGTACTTCAGCAGCAGCGCCGGATTCAGCCGCGACATGTTCACCTGGCCCATCGCCCAGCTGGCGAAGTGGCGCTCGCCGATCTCCTCGTAGCTGAGCAGCTCCACGTCCAGGTGGCGCTTGTCGGCGGCGATCTTGTTGTAGAGCTGGTTCACCGCGCTGCGCCCGCCCTCGAGCGCCTGCATGAAGATGCCGCTGGTGCTGCAGTAGCACAGCAGGCCGGTGATGCCCTGCGCCGGGTTGTTGTCCTTGCACTGGCGCAGGATGGTGTGCAGCGCCTCCTGGTCCACCCCGGGCGCCACGCGGCTCGCGTACATCAGTCGTACCAGCATGTTCATCACTCCGCTTCGGGTCCGGCCGCTCAGGCCGCGTTCTTCTTGGACAGCAGCGAGAGAAACTCGCGCCGCAGGTTCGGGTCTTTCAGGAAGGCGCCACGCATCACGCTGTTGGTCATCGCGGTGTCGTCGTCCTTGACGCCGCGCCAGTGCATGCAGAAGTGGTCGGCCTCCATCACCAGCGCCAGGCCATCGGGCTTGACGCGGTCCTGCAGCGCGTCGGCCAGCATCACCACCGCTTCTTCCTGGATCTGCGGGCGGCTCATCACCCAGTCGCACACCCGCGCGTACTTGCTCAGGCCGATCAGGTTGGAGTGCTCGTTGGGCAGGATGCCGATCCAGATGCGGCCCAGGATCGGGCACAGGTGGTGCGAGCAGGCGCTGCGCACGGTGATCGGGCCGACGATCATCAGCTCGTTCAGGCGCGAGAAGTTCGGAAACTCGGTGACCGCCGGCATGGCCACGTAACGGCCGCGGAACACCTCCTCGATGAACATCTTGGCCACCCGCTTGGCGGTCTCGTGGGTGTTGTGGTCGCTGTCGGTGTCGATCACCAGCGACTGCAGCACCTGCTGCAGGTGCTGCTGCACCTCGGCCTTCAGCTCCTCGATCTCGCCGGGGCGGATGTGCTCGGCGATGTTGTCGTTGGCGTGGTAGCGGCAGTTGGCGCCCACCAGCCGGTAGCGGATGCGCTCGCTGGCACTGAGTCGCGCGAGTTGGTCTTCGCTCAGGGAGAGGGGCGTCTGATCCTGCATGGGCGGGTGTTGGCGGTCGGCTGAAGAAGCGCATTGTGCGGGCAAGACCGGGGCGGCGCAGGGCAGGGGATAGACTGATTCAATGCCGACACAAGCCGCCTCGCCCCCGCTGCACCGCCTGCTTGGCCAGACGGCCGACGCGGTGGCCGCGGTGCGGGCCGGGCGCTCGCTCACCGAGGTGCTGGCCGCCTGCCCGGCCGAGCTGCGCGGCGGCACGCAGGCGCTGAGCTTTGCCGTGCTGCGCGTGCTGGGCGGCGCGCAGGCGGTGCGCGCGCTGATGGCGCCCAAGGCGCCGCCACCGGCGGTGGACACGCTGCTGGTCACCGCGCTGGCGCTGCTGTGGCCCGGTGAATCGCCACCACCCTATGCCGAGCACACGCTGGTCGACCAGGCCGTCACCGCGGCGCGTGCGCGCACGCCGGCCGCAGCCAAGTTCGTCAATGCGGTGCTGCGGCGCTTCCTGCGCGAGCGCACCGCGCTGGTGGCCGAAGCCCGGCGCCAGCCGGTGGCCGCGCACAACCACCCGCTGTGGTGGATAGAACGGCTGCGCCAGGATTGGCCGGCCCAGGCCGACGCGCTGATGGCCGCGGCCAATCACCATCCACCGATGGTGCTGCGGGTCAACGCCCGGCGCGGCACGGCGGCCGATTACGGGCAGCGGCTGGCGGCGCTGGGCCGCGGCGCCGCCCGGGTGGACGACCCGGCGCTGGGCGGCCAGGCGCTGGTGCTGGACCGGCCCTGCGCGGTGCACGAGCTGCCCGGCTTTGCCGAGGGCGACGTGTCGGTGCAGGACCTGTCGGCGCAGCGCGCCGCGCCGCTGCTGCTGGGCGGCGGCCAGTCCGGCGCCCTGCCGGCGCTGGCGCCGGGCGCCCGCGTGCTCGACGCCTGCGCCGCGCCGGGTGGCAAGACCGCGCACCTGCTGGAGCGCGCCGACCTCGATCTGCTGGCGCTCGACAGCGATGCACGCCGGCTGACGCGGGTGCAGGACACGCTCAAGCGCCTGCAGCTGCCGGCGGCCACGCCCGGCGGCGGCACGGTGCGCCTGCAGGCCGCCGACGCCCGCCAGGTGGCGTCGTGGTGGGACGGCCGGCCTTTCGACGCCATCCTGCTCGACGCGCCGTGCACCGCCTCGGGCATCGTGCGCCGCCACCCCGACGTGCGCTGGCTGCGCCGCGCCGACGACGTGGCCGCGCTGGCGGCGGTGCAGCGTGAACTGCTCGACGCCTTGTGGCCGCTGCTGGCACCGGGTGGGCGCCTGTTGTACGCCACCTGCTCGATCTTTATGGCCGAGGGCCAGCAGCAGATCGTCGCTTTTTTGCAACGCCACGCGGCCCAGCAACCCCAGCTGGCAGCGGCATCCCCCGGCCACCTGCTGGGTGTGCCGGACAATCCGCATTCACCCGCCGAAGCCCTCACCGGCGACGGCTTCTACTACGCACTGATCCACAAACCTTGAACCTGTGCCGCCGATGCGCCGCGAGTTGATGCACCTGCTGCTGCCGCGCATCGCCCACCGCACCGGCCGCTGGTGCCTGCTGGCGCTGCTGTGGGCGCTGAGCGTGCTGGCCACGCCGGCATGGGCCCAGGCGGTTGAACTCAAGCAGCTCAAGCTCGAGCGGCGCGACGGCGAGCTGATGCTCGACTTCAGCACCCGGATGAGCCTGGGGCCGGCCATCGAGGACGCGCTGCACCGCGGCGTGCCGATGTACTTCAACGCCCAGGCCACCGTCTACCGCAACCGCTGGTACTGGCGCGACGAGCGCATGGGCCGCGCCACCCGCACCTGGCGCCTGGCCTACCAGCCCTTGACGGCCAGCTGGCGGCTCAGCCTGGGCGGGCTGTCGCAGGGCTACGACAGCCTGTCGGAGGCGCTGGCGCCACTCACCCGCGTCAGCGGCTGGCGCCTGCTGGAGCTCGAGAAGATCGAGCCCGGCGAGCGCTACTACGTCGACTTCAGCTTCAAGCTCGACAACAGCCAGTTGCCCCAGCCGATGCAGATCGACCTGGGCGGCGACTGGAAGCTCGGCGTCGAGCGCAGCCTGCGCGTCGAATGACAAAAAGCACGCGCTGGGCCCTGCTGGTCTCGGTCGTGGCGGTGGTGGGTGCTGCGCTGGTGCTGGCGTTCGTGCTGTCGCTGTCGACCACCGGCTGGATGGCCGAGCGGCACTTCGTCTGGCTGTTCTGGGTGAACGTGGCGGTGGCGGTGCTGCTGCTGGGGGTCATCGGCCTGGGCGCGCTGCGCCTGGCCACCCGGCTGCGGCGCGGCAAGTTCGGCAGCCGGCTGCTGGCCAAGCTGGCCGGCGTGTTTGCGCTGGTGGGCGTGGTGCCGGGGCTGTTGATCTACGGCGTCTCGTACCAGTTCGTCACCCGCAGCATCGACACCTGGTTCGACGTGCAGGTGGCCCAGGCGCTGGATGCCGGGCTGGCGCTGGGCCGCAGCACGCTGGACGCCGCGGTGGCCGATCTGTCGGCCAAGGCCCGCACCGCGGCCGAACGGCTGTCCGATGGCCGCCAGCAGGACGTGCGCGGGCCCGATGGCCGCCAAGCCATCGGCCCGCTGGCGCTGGAGCGCGTGCGCTCGCAGCTGGAGGTGCGCGACGCGGTGCTGCTGGGCGCCAACGGCCAGGTGCTGGCCAGCGCGGGCGGCAGCAACGTGGCGCTGGTGCCCGAGCGGCCGGCCGTGTTCCTGCTGCGCCAGGCCCGGCTGCAGCGCAGCACGGCCGTGCTCGAAGGCCTGGACGACGAGGCGCCGCCCGGCGCCCGCCCCAGCGCCCGGGTGCGCGCGGTGGCGCTGGTGCCCAACACCGACATCAACCTGGCCGCCGCCGCCGAAGAGCGCTTTCTGATGCTGGTGCAGCCGCTGTCGGAGGACCTGGTGACCAATGCGCTGGCGGTGCAGGCGGCCTACCGCGAGTACCAGCAGCGCGCGCTGGCGCGCGACGGCCTGCGGCGCATGGTGATCGGCACGCTGACGCTGTCGCTGGTGCTGTCGGTGTTCGGCGCGCTGCTGCTGGCGGTGATGCTGGGCAACCAGATCGTGCGCCCGCTGCTGCTGGTGGCCGACGGCGTGCGCCAGGTGGCCGAAGGCGACCTCACCGCCAAGCCGGTGTTCGCCTCGCGCGACGAGCTGGGCGGCCTGACGCGCTCGTTCGCGCAGATGACCGAGCAGCTGGCCGACGCCCGCGAGCAGGTGCAGCGCGGCGTGTCGCAGCTCGAAGGCGCGCGCACCCGGCTGCAGACCATCCTCGACAGCCTGTCGGCCGGCGTGATCGTGTTCGACAAGCAGGGCCGCGTCGACACCGTCAACCCCGGCGCCACGCGCATCCTGCGCCAGCCGCTGTCGGCCTACCGCGGTCGCAAGCTCGACGAGGTGCCCGGGCTGGCCGAGTTCTCGGCCGCCGTGTGGCAGCGCAGCGAGCTGCACCGCACCAGCCCCGAGGACGGCGAGCGCGACCATTGGCAGGACGCCTTCGAGCTGCAGCTGGGCAACGGCGAGAGCCTCAACCTGCTGCTGCGCGGCGCCACGCTGCCGGGCGAGGCGCGGCTGCTGGTGTTCGACGACATCACCGAGGTGGTGTCGGGCCAGCGCAGCGTGGCCTGGGCCGAGGTGGCGCGCCGCCTGGCGCACGAGATCAAGAACCCGCTGACGCCGATCCAGCTGTCGGCCGAACGGCTGGAGCACAAGCTGGCGGCCAAGCTGGCGGCCGAGCCCGACCGCGCGATGCTCAGCCGCTCGGTGGCCACCATCGTGGCCCAGGTGCAGGCGATGAAGCAGCTCGTCGACGAGTTCCGAGACTACGCCCGCCTGCCCGCGGCACGGCTGACCCCGCTCGACCTCAACGCCCTGGTGCTGGAGGTGCTGGGCCTGTACGCCGCCCCGCAGGAGCAGGGCCGGCTGCAGGCGCAGCTGGCCGACGCGCTGCCGGCCATCCTGGGCGACGCGACCCAGCTGCGCCAGGTGATCCACAACCTGGTGCAGAACGCGCTGGACGCGGTCGAGCAGCGCGCCGACGGGCTGGTGCAGGTGATCACCGAGGCCGCGCGCAACGACGACGGCGAGCTGCGCGCGGTGCGGCTCAAGGTCAGCGACAATGGTGGCGGCTTTGGCGACAAGGTGCTCAAGCGCGCCTTCGAGCCCTACATCACCACCAAGGTCAAGGGCACTGGCCTGGGCCTGGCGGTCGTCAAGAAGATCGCCGACGAACACGGCGCCCGGGTGCGCATCGTCAACCGCCGCGCCCCGGTGGCGGCCGACGCCACGGCCGGTGGGCTGGCCGACGGCGATGTGATTGGCGCCCAGGTTTCGTTATCATTTTCGCGCTTCGCCCCGGCATCCGCCTCCAACGCCCCCGACATGCCGGCTCCCGCCAGCACCCCGAACCCCGCCCCCGCAACGGCCCCTGGCGCCGCCACGGGGCAGTGAGCACGCATGGCAACGATTCTTGTAGTTGACGACGAACTGGGCATCCGCGGCCTGCTGTCGGAGATCCTGTCCGACGAGGGCCACACGGTGGAACTGGCCGAGAACGCCGCCGAGGCGCGTGGCGCGCGTGAGCGCCTGCGGCCCGACCTCGTGCTGCTCGACATCTGGATGCCCGACGTGGACGGCATCTCGCTGCTCAAGGAGTGGGGCGCCGCGGGCATGTTGAGCATGCCGGTGATCATGATGAGCGGCCACGGCACCATCGACACCGCGGTCGAGGCCACCAAGTACGGCGCCACCGCCTTCCTCGAGAAGCCGATCACGCTGCAGAAGTTGCTGCGCGCGGTCGAGCAGGCGCTGGTGCGCCCGGCGCCACGCCCGGCACCGGCCAGCGCGCTGGGCGCGGGCGCCGTGCTGGCCGGCCCACCGCCGCTGGGTGGCC
>JAURXG010000661.1 GCA_030654555.1 Aquabacterium sp. | reverse complement strand
TCGGGCACCAAGTACCTCGACGGCCAGGGCCGCGTGATCGCCGGTGCGCTGTGCGGGCCCGAGGACCTGCTGCAGAGCAAGATGCTGCCGATCATGAAGTCGGGCGGGCTCACGCTGTCGCCGTTCAACGCCTGGGTGGTGCTCAAGGGCCTGGAGACGCTGTCGGTGCGCATGCAGGCGCACAGCGCGCGCGCGCTGCAGGTCGCCCAATGGCTGGCCGAGCAGCCGCAGGTGGCGCGTGTGCACTACCCCGGCCTGCCGTCGCACCCCCAGCATGCGCTGGCGATGGCCCAGCAGAACGGCAGCGGCGGCGCGGTGGTCAGCTTCGACGTGATGGGGCAGGGCGCCGACGACCTGCGCGCCCGCGCCTTCCAGGTGATCGACGCGTCGCAGGTGGCTTCCATCACGACCAACCTGGGCGATGTGAAGACCACCATCTGCCACCCGGCGTCCACCTCGCACGGCCGGCTGAGCGAGGCGCAGCGCCAGGCCGCCGGCATCGGCCAGGGCCTGGTGCGCTACGCCGTGGGCCTGGAGGACGTCGAAGACCTGAAGGACGACCTGCAACGCGGCCTGGAGGCCCTGTCATGACCTCGAAGAAGATCCGCACCCGCATCGCGCCGTCGCCCACCGGCTTCCTGCACCTGGGCACGGCGCGCACCGCGCTGTACTCCTGGGCCTATGCCCGGCACTTCGGCGGCGAGTTCGTGCTGCGCATCGAAGACACCGACGTGGCGCGCAGCACGCAGGATTCGGTCGACCAGATCCTGGCCGCGATGCACTGGCTGGGGCTGGACTACGACGAAGGCCCGATCTACCAGATGCAGCGCCTGGCGCGCTACCACGCGGTGGTCGAGCAGATGATCGCCGCCGGCACCGCCTACCGCTGCTACTGCACGCCCGAGGAACTGGACGCGATGCGCGAGGCCCAGCGCCAGCGCGGCGAGAAGACGCGCTACGACGGCCGCTGGCGCCCGGCGCCCGGCAAGGTCTTGCCGCCGGCGCCCGAAGGGGTGAAGCCGGTGGTGCGCTTCGCCAACCCGGTCGACGGCGTGGTGACCTGGGACGACCTGGTCAAGGGCCCGATCAGCATCGCCAACCACGAGATCGACGACCTGATCATCCTGCGTCCCGACGGTGTGCCGACCTACAACTTCGCGGTGGTGGTCGACGACTGGGACATGGCCATCAGCCACGTCTTCCGCGGCGACGAGCACATCAACAACACGCCCTGGCAAATCAACCTGTTCAACGCGCTGGGCGCGCCGCTGCCGGCCTTCGGCCACTGCCCGGTGATCCTGGGTGAGGACGGGCAGAAGCTGTCCAAGCGCCGCGGCGCGGTCAGCGTCACCGCCTACCAGGAGGCCGGCTACCTGCCCGAGGCGATGCTGAACTACCTGGCCCGGCTGGGCTGGAGCCACGGCGACGAGGAGCTGTTCAGCATCGAGCAGATGGTGGCCTGGTTCGACGGCAGCCACCTGAGCAAGAGCCCCGCGCAGTGGGACGCCGCCAAGCTGGCCTGGGTGAACGCCCACTGCATCAAGCAGGCCGACGATGCGCGCCTGGCCGCCCTGGTGGCCGCGCAACTAACTGGCCGTGGCGTCGCGGTGGTGGACGATGCGCGCCTGGCGGCGATGTGCGCGCTGTTCAAGGACCGCTGCAGCACCACGGTGGAGCTGGCCGACTGGCTGGCGATGTACTTCGTGCCGGTGGCCGCGCCCGCCGACGAACTGGCCGCGCAGCTCACCGAGGCGGTGCGCCCGGCGCTGGCCGGCTTGCGCACCCGCCTGGCCGACCTGCCCGACGCGGCCTGGGACAAGGCCGGCATCGCCCAGGCGCTCAAGGCCACCTTGGCCGAGCACCAGCTGAAGATGCCGCAGCTGGCGATCCCGCTGCGCCTGCTGCTGTGCGGCCGGGCGCAGACGCCGTCGGTCGACGCGGTGGTGGCGCTGTTCGATCGCGCCACCGTGCTGACCCGCTTGCAGCACGTTTGAGAGCTGTGCTATAGTCATGGACTCGCTTGAACAGCAACGGGGAAATCTGGGGAAACCCAGGACATACCTGGGGGTATAGCTCAGCTGGGAGAGCGCTTGCATGGCATGCAAGAGGTCAGCGGTTCGATCCCGCTTACCTCCACCAATTTTCTGCTTGGTGGCGCTGTTCAAGTCGGTGAACGTGAATTCAGTCCCCTTCGTCTAGAGGCCTAGGACACCACCCTTTCACGGTGATTACAGGGGTTCGAATCCCCTAGGGGACGCCAGATTCACTGGCCTCGCTCACAGCGAGGGCTGGTGGCAAGCAAGAGCACTTCGGTGCTCTTTTTTGTTGCCGGGTCCCGTCCCCGTGCGCGGCGTGCTTGACGCTGTCGCCTGCGGGCTATCGCGCCGCCGCCAGGCTTGCATGATGGCCGGGTGTTCCACCCACCGGCCAGCTTGCGATGAGCGCCTCCATCCCTCCGAATGCCCCGCTCGACCTCGCGGCGCTCGTCGACGACCTGTTCCGCCTGCTGCGGCTCAAGACCACGCCGATCGCCATGCAGCTGTTCGAATCGGTCGAGGCAATGCAGGCCGTGCCGAAGATCCGCCGCCCCAAGGGCAGCATCCACACCACCGACCAGATCGTCGGCCAGGCCGCGCGCCTGGGCTTCACCGTCGGCATCACGATGGACGACTTGGTGGGTCCGCAGTGCGGCGCGGTGCTGGGCCTGGCGCCGCAGGACGAGACCTGGCAGGCGGGCAAGCCGTTTGCCGGCGTGTGGTTCGCCACCGAGGCCGACGCGGCTGCGCACCAGAAAGCCATGCACTGCGTGCCCTATGGGCGCTTCAAGGCGATGGCGGTGTCGCCGCTGGCCGCAGGCCGGCTGCCTGATCCCGACATCGCGCTGGTCTACGCCAACCCGGCGCAGATGATCCTGCTGGTCAACGGCCTGCAGTGGGCCGGCTACAAGAAGCTGGAATGGGGCGCGGTGGGCGAGTCGGCCTGCGCCGACAGCTGGGGCCGGGCGCTGGTCACCGGCGAGCCCAGCCTGTCGCTGCCCTGCTTTCCCGAGCGGCGCTACGGCGGCGTGCCCGACGACGAGCTGCTGATGGCGCTCAAGCCCGCGCAGCTGGCCAAGGCGGTCGACGGCCTCAAGCACCTGTCGGCCAACGGACTGCGCTACCCGATCCCGCCCTATGGCGTGCAGATCGACGTGCGCGCCGGCATGGCGGCCAGTTACGGGTCCAAGTAGCGCGCGGGTCGAGCGTCAGACGAAGCCGAGCAGGCGCTTCGCGTTCTCCTTCAGGATCAACGGCTTGACCTTGTCCTTGAAGCCGGCCTCCTCGAAATCCTTCATCCAGCGCTCGGGCGTGATCAGCGGGTAGTCGCTGCCGAACAGCATGCGGTCCTTCAGCAGCGTGTTGGCGTACTGCACCAGCTGGGCCGGAAAGTACTTCGGGCTCCAGCCGCTCAGGTCGATCCACACGTTGGGCTTGTGCAGCGCCAGGCTCAGCGCCTCGTCCTGCCAGGGCCAGCTGGGGTGGGCCACGACGATCTGCATGTCGGGGAAATCGATCGCCACGTCCTCCAGCAGCATCGGGTTGCTGTTCTGCAGCCTTAAGCCCCCGCCGCAGCGCATGCCGCTGCCGATGCCCGAATGCCCGCTGTGGAAGATCGCCGGCAGCTTGTACTCGGCGATCACCTCGTAGATCGGCCAGGCCATGCGGTCGTAGGGCAGGAAGCCCTGCACCGTCGGGTGGAACTTGAAGCCCTTGACGCCGTGGCTCTCGATCAGCCGCCGAGCCTCGCGCGCGCCCATCATCCCCTTGTGCGGGTCGATGCTGGCGAAGGCCACCATCATGTCGCTGTTCTTGGCCGCGGCCTCGCAGATCTCCTCGTTGGGGATGCGGCGCCGTCCCAGCTGCGATTCGCTGTCGACGGTGAACATCACCAGGCCGATCTTCATCTCGCGGTAGTGCGCGATGGTCTCTTCGATGGTGGGCCGCTTGCTGAAGCCGAAGTACTTGTCGGCCGCACGGTCGTACTCTTCGCCGTAGTTGTCGAACGGGTTCCAGCACGACACCTCGGCATGGGTGTGGGTGTCGATGGCGATCAGGTCGGCGTGGTTCATGGTGGGTTCGATGTTTAATGAATCGAAGTAAAAAGCACGGCTGAATTCAGAGTTTGACGAATTCTGCGCCAGAGGATTGGTGCTCTGATTCGGGTTTGCCCTAGTTTTTAACTTCAAGGTCTGAACTATCTTTGCGGCTCTCCACAGGTGCCCCCATGACCAGTCCCGACTTCACGCCCATCCCCGGCCTGCTGGCCTCGCTGGACTTGCTGCAGATCACGCAGTCCGATGCCGTGGCCCATGTGCGGCTGAACCGCCCGGCCAAGCGCAACGCCATCAGCGACGGCCTGATCCAGCAACTGCACAGCGCCTTCCTGAACCTGCCCGAGACGGTGAAGGCGGTGGTGGTCAGCGGCGCGGGTGATCACTTCTGCGCCGGGCTCGACCTGTCGGAACTGGTGCAGCGCGACATCCAGGCGGCGATTCTGCATTCGCGCATGTGGCATGCGGCTTTCGACGCGATCCAGTTCGGTCGCGTGCCGGTGGTGGCGGTGCTGCAGGGTGCAGTGGTCGGCGGCGGGCTGGAGCTGGCGGCGTCGTGCCAGATCCGCGTGGCCGAGGACTCGGCCTACTTCGGCCTGCCCGAAGGCCAGCGCGGCATCTTCGTGGGCGGTGGCGGCTCGGTGCGCATCCCGCGCCTGATGGGCACCGCCCGCATGTCCGACCTGATGCTGACCGGCCGTGTCTACGACGCCGACGAGGCCGAGCGCTACGGCCTGGTGCAGTACCGCGTGGCCACCGGCGAAGGCCTGGCCAAGGGCATCGCGCTGGCGCGCAAGATGGCCGGCAATGCGCCGATGAGCGCGTTTGCGGTGATGCACGCGCTGCCGCGCATCGTCGAGCAAAGCCCCGGCGAAGGCCTGTTCACCGAGGCGCTGATGGCCGCCGCCGCCAGCAGCACGCCCGAGGCGCAGGACCGGCTGCGCGCCTTCCTGGACGGCCGCGCCGGCAAGGTCGTCAAGTCATGAGCACCGCCGTGTACCGCGACGCCAGCATCGGCGGCTGCGTCGATGCCGTTTGTGAAACCCGGCCCGACGGCAGCCTGGTGCTGCGCTCGACCGAGCCGCTGCGCTGGTTCCCCGATCGGCTGACCGACTGCCTGGTGCAGTGGGCCGAGGAAGCGCCCGACCGCAGCTTCGTCGCCCGCCGCGGGCCGGATGGTGAGTGGATCCGCATCACCTACGGCCAGATGCTGCACCGCGTGCAGGCGGTGGCGCAGGCGCTGGTCGACCGCGGCCTGTCGGTCGATCGGCCGCTGGCCATCCTGTCGGAGAACGACCTCGAGCACCTCACGCTGGCGCTGGCCGCGATGTGGGCCGGCGTGCCGTTTGCGCCGGTGTCGTCGGCCTACTCGCTGATCTCGCAGGATTTCGGCAAGCTGCGCCACATCCTGGGCATCCTGACGCCCGGGCTGGTGTTCGCGGCGAATGCCAGTTATGCCAAGGCCATCGCCGCGGTGCTGCCGGCCGACGTGCCGGTGGTGGTGACCGACGGGGTGGCCGAGGCCACCGCGGCCGGCGCCCCGCTGGCCGGCCGCACGGTGATCGGCTTCAACGCGCTGCTGGCCGCCGAGCCCGGCCCCACCTTGGCTGCCGCGCATGCGCAGGTGGGCCCCGACACCATCGCCAAGTTCCTGTTCACCTCGGGCAGCACCAAGGCGCCCAAGGGCGTGATCAACACCCACCGCATGCTCTGCGCCAACCAGCAGATGCTGCGCCAGTGCATGGGCTTCCTGGCCGACGAGCCGCCGGTGCTGGTCGACTGGCTGCCGTGGAACCACACCTTCGGCGGCAACCACAACATCGGCCTCACGCTCTACAACGGCGGCACGCTCTACATCGACGACGGCAAGCCCACGCCCAAGGGCATCGCGCAGACGCTGCGCAACCTGCGCGAGATCTCGCCCACGGTGTATTTCAACGTGCCCAAGGGCTTCGAGGAGATCGCCTTCGCGATGGACACCGACCCGGTGCTGCGCGACCGGCTGTTCGCCCGCTGCAAGGCCTTCATGTTCGCCGGCGCGGGCCTGAGCCAGGCGGTGTGGGACAAGCTCGACGCGCATGCCGAGGCGGCGGTGGGCGAGCGCGTGCGCATCATCACCGGCCTGGGCATGACCGAGACCGCGCCGGCCTGCACCTTCGCGGTGGGCACCGACGTGCGCTCGGGCCACATCGGCCTGCCGGTGCCCGGCGTCGAGGTCAAGCTGGTCAACGATGCGGCCAGCGGCAAGCTGGAGATCCGCTTCAAGGGCCCGAACGTGATGCCGGGCTACTGGCGCAACCCCGAGCAGACGCGCGAGGCCTTCGACGACGAGGGCTTCTACCGCACCGGCGACGCGGCCCGGCTGATCGATCCCAACGACGTCAACCGCGGCCTGTTCTTCGACGGCCGCACCGCCGAGGACTTCAAGCTGTCGACCGGCACCTTCGTCAGCGTGGGCCCGCAGCGCGCCAATAACATCCTGGCCGGCGACCCGCTGGTGCAGGACGCGGTGATCACCGGCCTGAACCGCGACGACGTCGGCGCGATGCTGTTCCCGCGGCCCGACGAATGCCGCAAGCTGGCTGGTCTGGGCGAGGACGTGCCCTTGCCCGAGGTGCTGCACCATCCGCGGGTGCGCGCCTTCTTCCAGGCGCTGGCCGACCGGCTGTGGCGCGAGGCCACCGGCAGCGCCAGCCGCGTGGCACGGCTGCACGTGCTGGCCGAGCCGCCGTCGATCGACAAGGGCGAGGTCACCGACAAAGGCTCGATCAACCAGCGCGCCGTGCTGAGCCACCGCGACGCGCTGGTCGAGGCGCTGTACGAAGGCCGCGCCTCCGACCCCTTCCTGATCCTCCCGAGCAAATGACCCACCCCCGAAGCGCCTTCGGCGCTCCCCCTCAAGGGGGCGCCGCCAGCGGCCCGGCAAAGCCGGATCCGCGGCGCCCGCTTGGTCCGGACGCCTGAAGCCACTGACATGAGCAAAGTGCACATCCACCGCGTCGAGATCTGCTTCGGCGATTGCGACCCCGCCGGCATCGTCTTCTTCCCCAACTTCTCGAAGTGGATGGACACCGCCTCGCTGGCCTTCTTCATGGCCTGCGGCGTGCCGCCCTGGCGCGAACTGGTGAAGACCCGCGGCATCATCGGCACGCCGCTGCTGGAGATCCACACCAAGTTCCTGAAGCCCGCCACCTACGGCGAGACCATCGAGATCCACACCTCGGTGGAAGACTGGCAGGCCAAGACCTTCCGCCACCGCCACCTCGTCAAGCGCGGGGAGGTGCTGCTGTGCGAAGGCACCGAGGTGCGCGCCTTCTGCCAGCGCGATGCGGACAACCCCGACCGCATCCGCGCGATAGCGATTCCCGAAGACATCAAGGCGCTGTGCCTGTGATGCCCACCCCCGCCCGTCCCAACGATCCTCAGGAGACATCCGCCATGAAGCTGTTCAACAAGACCCTGGTGGCCGTGGCCACCGCGCTGGCGGCGCTGGCCGCCGCCACCCCGGCACTGGCCGACATCACCGTGGGCATCACGCTGCCGCTGACCGGCCCGGCCTCGGGCCTGGGCATCCCGATGCAGAACTACTTCAAGCTCTGGCCGACCTCGATCGCCGGCGAGAAGCTCAACGTCATCATCCTCGACGACGCCACCGACCCGACCAAGGGCGTGCAGAACGCGCGCCGCTTCGTCACCGAGGACAAGGTCGACCTGATCATCGGATCGGCCGCCACGCCGGTGGCGATCCCCATCGCCGACGTGGCCAGCGAGAGCGGCACGGTGCAACTGGCCGCCTCGCCGATCGGCCTGCCGCCCGGCAAGGATGCCTGGAGCTTCCGCCTGCCGCAGAGCAACGACGTGATGGCGCATGCCGTGGTCGCGCTGATGAAGAAGCAGGGCGTCAAGACGGTGGGCTTCCTGGGCTACACCGACGCCTACGGCGAGCAGTGGCTGAAGTCCATCACCACCGAGGCCGAGAAGAACGGCATCAAGATCGTCGCCACCGAGCGCTTCGCCCGCAGCGACACCAGCGTCACCGCGCAGGCGCTGAAGCTGACCTCGGCCAACCCCGACGCGATGCTGATCGTGGCCTCGGGCTCGGGCGCGGCGATGCCGCACAAGGCGGTGGTCGAGCGCGGCTACAAGGGCAAGATCTACCAGACCCATGCCGCGGCCAGCCGCGACCTGATGCGCGTGGGCGGCAAGGACGCCTGGAGCTTCCGTCTGCCGCAGGGCAATGACGTGATGGCCCATGCCGTGGTCGAGCTGATGAAGAAG
>JAURXG010000260.1 GCA_030654555.1 Aquabacterium sp. | reverse complement strand
GGCGCGGGCGGCGCCGATGCGGCCGCTGGCGCGCTCGACACGGCCGGCCCGCCATCGGGCGCCGCCGCATGGCCGGGCCCCGCGGTGGCCGCACCCACGTCGTTCATCGCGGGCTTGTCGACCGACCAGGTCGCGGCAGCGACCGAGGGCGCGCCGCCGGCGGCCGGCAACGGGCCCCAGCCCGACCCGCCCGCGGGCATCAACTGGCCGGCACCGGGTTGGCAGCAGCCCGACAACCCGGCCTGGCTGGATGGCGACTGGGCCAGCAGCACCGCGGTCGTGCCCGAGCCCGGCACCTGGCTGATGATGCTGGCCGGCCTGGCCGCGCTGTGCCGGCGGGCCGCGCGACCGGGCTGACGCGCCCCGGCGGCCCGGCCCCGGGCATTCAGTCCAGCGTGACCTCGGTGCGCACGGTGCCCGCGCGGTCGGCCACCGCCGTCAGCGCGACGCGGGTGCCACGCGGCGCGCTGACCACCCATTCGGCCACGGCACGGTCGCCGGTGATCTGGCGGTCGGGCAGGAAGGCCTGCAGCGACGACTTGGGCGCATGGCCCTCGAGCTGCGCGCCTTCCACCCGCAGGCGGCCGGTCTGCAGCGTCAGGCCCGGCGGCGGGTGCAGCTCGAACACCACGCCGCGCGCCACCTTGCGTTCCAGCGCCCGCTTGGTGACGTAGCTCGGCAGGTAGCCGGCGTTGGCCACCGCGAAGCGGATGCGCCAGCTGTCGCCGCCCAGCGAGCGCACTTCGGCGCGCAGCACCTCCAGCTTGGGCAGGCTCAGGCCCACCTGCGTCAGCCAGGCCGGGAAGCGCGCCGCCTCACGCTCGCGCAGGTGCGGCGGCGGGTTGCGCCAGTAGTTCAGCCGGTCCCAGCCGCCCAGCTCCACCATGCCCAGCTGCGGATGGCGGAACGGGTACCAGGTGACATGCGCCTGGCCGCCGCACTGCTCGTCGCTCCACTTCAGCAGCTTGAGGTCGTCCTCGGGCGGGTGGTCGCGGTACCAGTGCACATAGTCGTAGCCGGTGATGCCGGCCTCCTTGTTGGGCGCCCAGAGCTCCACCGTCCAGAACAGCGCACCCAGCTGCTCGTAGATCCAGTCCTGGGTGCCGGTGATCACTTCCTTGGGGTGGTACTTGAACTCGTGGAAGGTGCTGATCGCCGGGTAGCCGGTGAGCTTGGCGCCCAGGTCGGACAGGCGCTTGATGATCCACAGGTCCTCGGGCGTCATCGCCTCGTCGGCCATCGTGCCCATCGGCCGCAGGATCACGCCCGAGTGGGTGTGGAAGCTGACCGCCGCGCCGATGTTGGGGTGCTTGACGATGAAGTCGACCATCGCCCGCACCTCGGGCTCGCTGGTGGGGTAGGGGCCGGCGCCCACCTGCTCGAACTCCTGGCGCCAGAAGGCCGGGAAGTTGCGGTTCAGGTCCAGCCCCTCGCGGTCGCGGTTGACCTGGATCTGCAGGCCGTCGAAGTGGGTCAGCGTGCCTTCGGGCATCACCCGGTAGTACGCGCCGCCGAACTCGCCCGGCTCGCGCGGGATCATCAGCCGGGCGTCGTCGGGGTGGCACTTCCACGGGCCATGCGGATCGGGCAGGCGCATGTGCAGCACGCGGCCGTCGCCGTCGACGTCCTCCATCGTCATGCCGTCCACCGGCTGCTCGTCGAACGGGTAGGGCCGGGTCGACGAGCGGATGAAACGCGGGCGGTCGGCCATCGCCAGCTCGGCGCCGTCGGGGTTGAGCCGCGGGCAGAGGTAGACCACCCGGGTGTCGAGCAGCTGGGTGATCGCCGCATCGCTGCCATGGCCGGACACCAGCTGGTGCAGCCAGTACAGGCAGGCGGTGGACGCCGTCAGCTCACCCGCATGGATGTTGCCGTCGACCCAGAAGGCCGGCTTGTCCTCGTCGGCGCCGGTGGCGGTGTTGGTGATGACCACCAGCCAGATGTCGCGCCCCTCGAAGCTCTTGCCCAGCGAGCGCAACTGCACCAGGCCGGGCCGCGCCGCAGCGTAATCCTGCAGCAGCTGGGTCAGTTCGGCGTGGCGGTAGAAGGTGTCGAAGCGGGGGATGGGGAGGGCGTTGACGGTGGGCATGGCTTCGCAGCGGTGAGGTGTAAGACGCGACGATCGAGTGTCGCAGAGGCGTGGCCGCCGATCAGTCCGCGAATCAGGTCGCCGATCAGGCGTCGACCCGTCGCAGATCTCGCCAGCGTGGCCACTGCAGGAGTGCCGCCAGGCCGAACAAGCCGACGCAGGCCAGCGCAAAGCGAGCCAGCAGTTCCGGGCCCTGTGCGTAGTGATCCCGGTTGGGCGACAGCAGGAACTGCGCTGCCGAGAACACGCGCCCGTACTTGAACAGGCTGTGTTCGCTGCCAATCCAGAGTGCCGCCACCGCCACCGGCCAGGACAGCGCTGCCAGCACCATCAGGCGCCGGGCGTGGTGCACCCCCGCCACCAGGGCCGACAGCGACGAGGCCGCCGTGAACAACGCCAGCACGCCGATGAAGAGCAGGCTGCTGCTGCCAAGGCTTCCGCCGTCGCGCATCAACTCGGTCAAGTTGTCGGTCGCGGCCCAACTCACCACCGCCGCATGCAGCGGCAACGCCCAGGCCATCAGCGCGATCAACCAGCGGGGCAGCAGATCGATGCGCCTGTCGCTGGCGACCCGCGACACCAACCACACGGCGCCGATACTCGCCAGCAGCAGGGCGCCGTGCAGCGCCATGTAGCGGCCGGTCAGCTCCAGCCACGGCGGCCCGCCCAGCACGGGGCTGCCCACGACGTCGTCCAGGCTCTCGCGCGGCGCAGCAGCCACCAGCAGCAAGGCCGGGGCCAGGCACAGCAACGGCAGCCAGAGCACGAGGCCCATCGCGCGCTCGGGCCGGGCACGCCAGTGGGCCTGCAGCAGCAGCGGCAAGGCGAGCAGGCTCCAGGCCACCGTCGCCAGCGCCAGCGCAGTACCAACGCCGGCGGCCGACCGCGGCATCAGTTCAGCCACGTTGTAGGGCACCCCGGCCAGCCCGGCCGCCGGCCACAGGACGGCGGCCAGCAGCAGCGTGACCGCGACATCGAACCACCCGCCAGACAGCGTGGGGCGTCGCGCCGAGGCAGGAAGCGCAGGCGTCGACACCGCTGCGGCCACCGCAGCCTGGCCCCAGAGGCGCCGGCCGATGGCCATCCCCAACCAGGCACCGCCGGCCTGCAGCGCGACGTCGGTCAGATCGGCCACCTTGCCCGGCAGCAGGAGCTGGCCGGCCTCGACCAGCAGCGCCATCGACAACGCGGCCAGCGCACCCCAGCCCCAGAGCGCCCTGCGGCGCCAGATCGGCCGGGACGCCACATGGGCGGCCCACAGCAGCCCGCCCGGCCCGAACATCAGCATCTTGCGCAGCAACTCGTTGAGCGCGTGGTACTCCGAACCGGCGTAGTAGGTGACGAACGGCAGCCGCAGCGCCTGCTGCAGCTGAGCGGACAGGCCGGCGGGCGACCAGTCGAACTGGTAGGGGAACCAGAATGCCGCCAACACCGCCAACGCCCAGGCAAGGCTCAGCCAGGCCCAGCGCGTTGGTTGGCCGGCCGCCGGGCTCGCCGCCTCACGCGCACCGCCAGCGGGTGCTGCCGCTTGTCGCCAGGCGGTCGGAACGACCAGCGCGCCGATCCCGCAACCGAGCGCCCCACTGAGCACGTCGGTGGTGCTGGACACCCGGGTGAAGACGAACAGCTGCAGCACTTCCAGTACCGCGGACACCAGCAGCCCGCGCACCAGCACCTGCCGAACCGTGTGGCCGAGGCTGCGCCAGAGCATGCCCACCGGGATCCAGATCACGACATCGGTCAACAGGCCGTAGGCGACCTGTGCTGCGTCAGCGGGCAGGTCGGAGAGAGGCAGCCAATGCAACCGGCCCTGACGCCACTTGTGGAAGATGTCCGCGGGGCTGAGGCTCAAGTCCAGCGGCATCAGCGCAAAGACCAGCATCAGCACCAGGTAGCCATGCAGCAACCGCTGGGCGAACGGCAGGCCCTGCTCGGCGTTCCACCAGCCTTGCAGCCACCGCCGGATGTGCGGCCCCCGGGCGGCGTGCAGGCAAAGGCCCAGCGCCGCCCCGGCGGACTCGGCGGCGATGTCGTTCTGCGACACGGTGCGCCCCGGGAAGAACACCTGCGTGAACTCGAGCGCCACCGCCAGCAGGCTGCAGCCCAGCCACAGGCCCAGCGTCGCGGCCACGCCCGGGGGACGGCCAGCGGTCAAGCGCTCGCGCAACAGGAATGCCAGCGGAATGAACAACAACAGGTTGGCCACCAGGTCGGCGCGCGAACCGAGGCCCAGGGAGAGCATCGGCACTTCGGAGAAACGCAACCAGGCGTCCGCCCAGGGAATCGGCTGGAAGTTCAGCGGCACCAGGCTGCCGTAGATGACGAAGACCGCGTAGCTCAGCAACACCCAGCCCAGCAGGTGTCGAAGCGATCGGGCCGCCGACAAGGTGGCGGGCGGGTGCGCGCCGCTCATGCCTCGGCCGCGACCAATCGCCCGCCGACGAAGACCCGCAGCTCCCCCGGCGCAAACGCCACCCAGTGCTCCCCGGTGGTCAAGGGCTGCGTGGCCACCAGCGCCACGCGGTCGCCGGGCGTGGTGAGTGCGCCGAAGTCCACGCTCAGATCCTCGTCGGCCAGGCGGGCCGCGCCGAAGGGGTGCGAGCGCTCCAGCCAGTGCAGGTGCGTGCTGCAGTGCGCCCACAGCGCCTGGCCGTTGCTCAGCAGGCAGTTGAAGGTGCCGTGGGCCGCAGGCAACGGCAGCAGTTCGGCCAGCGTGCGTGTCAGCTCGTCGATGCGGGGCACCGCGGCATGGGCCTTGGCCAGCTCCTGCATCAGCCAGCAGAAGGCGCGCTCGCTGTCGGTGTCGCCCACCGGGCGAAAGCCGGCGTGCAGCCGGGGGTTGAAGCCCTTGAGATCGCCGTTGTGCGCAAACACCCAGTAGCGGCCCCACAGCTCGCGCACGAAGGGGTGGGTGTTCTGCAGCGCCACCTGGCCCTGGGTGGCCTTGCGGATGTGCGCGATGACGTTGCCGCTCTTGATCGGGTAGCGCCTGACCAGCTCGGCCACCGGCGAGGCACGCGCGCTCTCCGGGTCGACGAACAGGCGCACGCCCTTGTCCTCGAAGAAGGCGATGCCGAAGCCGTCCTTGTGCTCGTCGGCGCGCGTGGCCAGCCCGGTGAACGAGAACATCACGTCGGTCGGCGTGTTGGCGTTCATGCCCAGCAGTTGGCACATCGCCTGTGCTCCTTCAGCGGATCGGCAGGAACAGCCGCGTGAGGCCACGCAGCGAGACCAGGTTGCCCGGGTTGCCTTTTTCCTCGAGCACGCTGGCCATGCGGCGCAGGATGCGCTCGCTGCGGTTGGCGCGCCAGATCAGCAGGTCGGCCAGCCAGGGGTGGTCGTTGACCCGGTTGGCGCGCTCGTACAGGTCGAAGCGCGGCTTGAGCGCGGCCAGCGTGGCTTCATAACGCGCCCGGGTGGCGGCCTCGGCTTCGTGGCTGGACCGGCCGGCGATCAGCGCCTCGGCCGCCAGCAGGCCGGTCTCCATCGCCTTGCCGATGCCCTCGCCGGTGAAGGCGTAGGTGCTGCCCGCGGCCTCGCCGGCCACCAGCAGGCCGGGCCGGCTGTAGCGCGCGCCTTCGAGCGAGCAGCGCAGCGGCGCACCCTTCAGCTCGCCGAGCAGGCGGCCGTTGCGCATCAGCTCGCCCGCCGGCGCGTAGACGCGGGCGAACGCGCTCATCAGCTCGCGCAGGTTCACGTCGGCCATCGTCGCGCGGCCGTTCACCTGCTTGCCGTGGCTGTGGGCCAGGCCCACGCCGATGTTGAACACGCCGTCGCGGCAGGGGAAGATCCAGCCGTAGCCCTTGCTCAGTTGCTTGTGCCACACCACCTCGAGCGCACGGATCTGGCCCACCATGCCGGGGTGCTGCACATAGCCGCGCAGCGCCACGCCGCTGGGCGTGTGGCGCGTGCACAGGCCGGCAGCCATCAGCGCCCGCGGCACCGCGCCGGTGGCCAGCACCACCCAGCGGGCCTGAACCTCGCGCTCGCCCGCGGTGGGCGATTTCAGGCGCGCACCGATCACCAGCGCCTCGTCGCCCTCGCCCTGCAACAGCGGCGCCTCGAAGCGCCACGGCGCGAAGAAGCGCGCACCGGCACGTTCGGCCGCGCGCTTGAGGATGTCGTCGAGCTGCTTGCGCGGCAGCACGGCCAGCCGGCCGGGCACGTCCACCCGGCCACCGCGCGCGCCGATGCAGGCCACGTGCGCCACGGCCTGGGCCTGGTCCATCACCTCGGCATGCACGCCCAGGCGCTGCAGCGCGTGGTGGGCATCGGGGATCAGGCCGTCGCCGCACACCTTGTCGCGCGGAAACACGTGCTGATCGACCAGCACCACGTCCAGCCCCACGCGCGCCAGCCACTGCGCGCAGGCGCTGCCAGCGGGGCCGGCGCCCACCACCAGCACGTCGCAGGCAAGGGGAGGCAGATCGGGCGAGGTCATCGGAAGGAGGGCGGCAACGGGGCGGGAGACAGGCCTGGCCCGCGCGGCGGGCCAGCGGTCGGCGATTGTAGGCAGCGCCCGCCGGCTTGACCGGCATCAACGGGTGCGGTGTGGAGCGGTGTCAGGATACCTTCAAGCGAACTGGAGCCCCTGATGACCCGCCACCTCACCCCGCAGAGCCTGCAGCAGTTGCAGGCCAGCCTGCAAGCCCGCCGCACCCTGCTGGCGCAGCAGAACGATACCCACCTGGGCGGTCAGAGCCGGGCCGACCATGCGCGCGAGCTGCTGCTGCAGGATGGCGACGACGACACGCAGCGCGACGCCGAGCGCGAAGTCGACTTTGCGCGCACCGACCGCGACGCGGTGGCGCTGGCCGAGATCGACCAGGCCCTGCAGCGGCTGGCCGCCGGCCACTACGGCCTGTGCATCGATTGCGGCGATCCGATTCCGCTCGCGCGGCTGCAACTGGCGCCGCAGGCGCTGCGCTGCGTGGCCTGCGAAAGCCTGCTCGAGCGCGATCGTCCCAAGCCGGCCACGCTGTAGCGCCGCCAGCCGGCAGCCACGCCGTTCGCGGCGCGGCCGGCCATCCCCGAATGTTCAACCCCACGGCGCCCGAGATGCGGGTGCCGCGACAGGAGTCTTGCCATGCCGTTGTTCCACGCCGTTGTCTCGATCGACCACCACACCGCGCAGGTGCTGCAGTTCGACACCGAGCATGTGCAGGCGCAGAAGGTGAAGTCGCACAGCCAGCACACCCGGCAGCACGCCAGCGCCGCCCGTACCGAGCACGAGTTCTTCGGCGAGGTGTGCGACGCGCTGGCGGGCATCACCGAGGTGCTGGTGGTCGGTTCGCACCAGGCGATGGCCGATTTCCGCCACTACGCCGAGAAGCACCGCCCGGCCGCGGCCGCGCAGATCGTCGGCTACGAGTCGGTCGACCACCCCAGCGAGGGCCAGCTGGTGGCGATGGCGCGCAAGTACTTCGTCAAGTACGACCGCATGGCCGGCACCCCCACGCCGACGTAAAGGCCCACCCCCGCAGCGGCTTTGCCGCTTCCCCCTCAAGGGAGCGCCGCCAGTGGCCCGGCAAAGCCGGTTCCACGGCGGCCGCTTGGTTCATGCCTTGGACTTGACCTTCAGCCGCCAGGCATGCAGCAGCGGCTCGGTGTAGCCGCTGGGCTGCGCCAATCCCTTGAACACCAGATCGCATGCTGCCTGGTAGGCCATCGACGTGTCGAAGTTGCCCGCCATGTTCTTGTACAACGGATCGCCCGCGTTCTGCTTGTCCACCACGGCCGCCATGCGCTCAAAGGTTTCTTTCACTTGCGCTTCGGTAACGACACCGTGGTGCAGCCAGTTGGCCATGTGC
>JAURXG010000658.1 GCA_030654555.1 Aquabacterium sp. | reverse complement strand
CCTCGGACTCGAAGTGGTCACCGCGCAGGGTGAGGTGTGGCAGGGCCTGACCGGGCTGCGCAAGGACAACACCGGCTACGACCTGCGCGACCTTTTCATCGGCAGCGAGGGCACGCTGGGCGTTATCACCGCGGCCACGCTGAAGCTGTTTCCGCAGCCCGCCGCCAGCCTGACGGCGCTGGCGCGCTGCGAATCGCTGGACGATTGCGTCGCGCTGCTGGGCCTGGCCCAGGCCCGGCTGGGCGCGGGGCTGACCGGCTTCGAGGTGATGAACGAGTTCTCGCTGTCGCTGGTGCGCCGGCACTTCCCGCAGCTGGCGCACCCCCTGCCGCCAGCGCCCTGGATCGCGCTGCTCGAATATGCCGACGCCGATGGCGTGGACGCTGCGCGCAGCCGCTTCGAGGCGCTGCTGGAAGCGGCCCTCGAACAATGCGTGATCGGCGATGCCGCGGTGGCCGAGAGCCTGGCGCAGTCGGCCGCGATGTGGCACCTGCGCGAAGCCATCCCGCTGGCGCAGAGCGAAGAAGGTCTGAACGTCAAGCACGACATCTCGGTGCCGGTGTCGGCCATCCCCACGTTCTGCACACGCACCGACGCCGCGCTGCGGGCCGCCGTGCCCGGCGTGCGGCTGGTCAACTTCGGCCACCTGGGCGACGGCAACCTGCACTACAACGTGCAGTGCCCCGAGGGCGGCGAAGCCGGCCAGTTCCTGGCCACGCACGAGCCGGCCATCAACACCATCGTCTACGACGCGGTGCAGGCCTGCGGCGGCTCGTTCTCGGCCGAGCATGGCGTGGGCGCGCTCAAGCGCCACGAGATGGCGCAGCGCAAGTCGCCGGTGGCGCTGGGCCTGATGCGCGCCATCAAGCAGGCGCTCGATCCGGACGGCCTGCTCAATCCGGGCCGCGTGGTCTAGCCACCGCGCCAGGCCGTCAGGGCCCGGCGCCGGGCATCAGCACCTCGCCCTGCGGACCCCATTCGACGTGGGTGATGCCGGGCTCCAGCGATTCCAGCCGCCGGCGCTCGCGCTCCTGCGGCGTGCCGACCTGCCCTTGCAGCGACGCGGCCACCTGGCGCTGGTGGCGGGCCTGGTCGAGCGCGGCCTGCACCTGCCGGGCCAGGGCCTCGTCGGACCAGGGCTTGGTGAGGTAGCGGAACACGCCGATGGCGTTGATCGCGCGCTGCGCGGTGTCGAAGCCGGCGCTGCCTGTCAGCACCATGCGCACGCAATCGGGCTGCAGGCGCGCGAAGCCGGCCAGGAAGTCCAGGCCGTCCATCGCCGGCATGCGCAGGTCGGAGATCACCAGGTCGTAAGGCTGGGTGCGGGCCTGGGCCAGCGCCTGCAGCGCATCGACCTGCAGGTCCACCTGCAGGCGCGCGCCGAAGTGCAGGCGCAGCCCGCGCCGCAGCGCGCCCAGCACGGCGGGTTCGTCGTCGACGATCAATACGCGGTTCATGCCAGCACCGGCGGACGCACGTGGATCTGCAGGCTGCCGCCCTCGCGCGACTCGAACTCGCGGATGCGCGCCACCAGCGCGGGCGTCATGCGCTGCCCGGCGGTCAGCATCAGGATGCCGCGGCTGGACACCAGGTCGGCGGCCAGCACCATGTCGGGCTGCAGCGCGTCGGACTCGATGCGCAGCGACTGCGGCAGCTTGGCCTGCTGCGGCTCGTTGACGCGGCAGAAGGCCTCGACCACGGCCGGGTCGAACTGGCTGCCACTGGCGCGACGCACCAGCATCATCGCGTCCTTCTGGCTCACGCCCGGATCGACCAGGTGGCCGCTCTGCAGGTCGTCGAAGGCGTCGGCCACCGCCAGGATGCGCGCGCCCAGCGGGATCGCCTCGCCGGCCAGGCCATCGGGGAAACCCTGACCGTCGTGGCGCTCGTGGTGGGCGCGGATCAGTGCCACCACCGGCTGCATGTCCTCCAGCGCCATCAGCGACTGTTCGGCCTGCCCCGGGTGCTGGCGGTACAGCGCCAGCTCGTCGGCGCTGTAGCGCGCCAGCGGCTTGCCGGCCAGCGGGTCGGCCATGCCGATCAGGCCGATGTCGTGCAGCAGGCCGGCGACGAAGACCTGGGCCACGTCGTCCTCGGACAGGCCCATGCCGCGGGCGATGCGCCGCGCCACCGCCGCCACCCGTCGGCCATGGCCGGCGAACTGGCCACCGCGCAGCTCGAGCAGGCTGGCGAAGACCTTGATCGAGTTGAGGTAGCTGCCGCGCAGCCGGCCGTTGGCATCCTCCAGCGCCTGGGTGCGGGCCTGCACCCGCGCCTCGAGCTGCTCGTTGAGCTGGCGCAGCGCCTCGTTCTGCGCGACGGTCAAGGCTTCGAGCCGGTCCTTCTCGCGCTGCAACGCCAGCCGGTCCAGGCTGTCGCGCGTGGCGTCCAGCAGCTCCTGCTCGTCCCAGGGCTTGTGGATGTAGCGCAGGATGCGGCCGCGGTTGATGGCCGCCACCGTCGATCCCATGTCGGCATGGCCGGTCAGCAGCATGCGCAGCACCTGCGGCCAGCGGTGGTGCACCTGCTCCAGCAGCGCGGCCCCATCCATGCCGGGCATGCGCATGTCGGAGATCAGCAGGTCGACCGGCGTGCGCTCGAGCAGGCCGAGTGCCTCGACGCCGCTGGTGGCCGTGAGCACCCGGTAGCCGGGCATGCGCAGCACACGCCGCAGCGCCGACAGGATGTTGGGCTCGTCGTCGACGCACAGCACGGTCCAGGCCGGCGTGGCGGGCTCGCACAGCGGCGCTGCTGGCGGGCTGAGCACGGCGCTCATGGCATCAACCCGGTCACCGCCCCGGCCGGCGCCGCGGGCGCTGCCCCGACGTCCTGGCGCACCGGCAGCGTCAGGCGGAAGCGTGAACCGCGGCCGAGCGCGCTGTGCACCTCGAGCCGGCCGCCGTGCTTCTGCACGATGCCGTACGACAGCGACAGGCCCAGCCCGGTGCCCTTGCCCACCGCCTTGGTGGTGAAGAAGGGGTCGAAGATGCGGGTCAGGTTCTCCTCGGCGATGCCGTCGCCGTCGTCCTCGATCTCGATCCAGACCTGCTCGTCCTGTGCGCCGGTGCGGATGGTGATGGTGCCTCGGTCGCGGTGGATGGCATGGGCGGCGTTGACCAGCAGGTTCATGAACACCTGGTTCAGCTCGGAGGGCATGCACTGCACCTCGGGCAGCTGGCCGTACTGGCGCACCACGTCGGCCTTGTACTTGATCTCGTTGTTGACGATGTTCAGCGTCGAGTCGATGCCCTGGTGCACGTCCGACCAGCTCCAGTCCTCGCGGCGGTCGACGTGGGAGAAGTCCTTCAGGTCCTGCACGATCTTGCGCACGCGGCGGATGCCCTCGCGCGACTCGGACATCAGCGTGGGCACGTCTTCCTTGAGGTAGTCGAGCTCGATCTGCTCGCGCAGCGCGGCCAGCCGGGCCGCCACCGGCGTGCCGGCCAGCTGGGCCTCGGCCTGCTCGTAGGCATCGAGCATGCGGAACAGGTCGGCCAGGTACTTCTCCAGCGTGCCGAAGTTGGAGAACACATAGCCCACCGGGTTGTTGATCTCGTGCGCCACGCCGGCGGCCAGCTGACCGATGGAGGCCAGCTTCTCCGACTGCATCAGCTGGCTCTGCGCCACGCGCAGCTTGTGGTTCAGCGCCGTCAGCTCGTCGTTGCTGCGCACCAGCACGTCCACCTGTTGCACATGCGGGCAGCGCGCGCAGGGCTGGGGCGGGGCACCGGCCGCCACAAGCGGGATCAGATCGGACAGGTCCATGGGGTTCTCCTCGGCTACAGCGCCAGGGCCAGGGCCAGCGCAGCCACGCCCTGCTCGGTGCGCTCGAACACGCGCTGGTACTGGCTCGGGTTCAGGTCCAGCCGCGCCCACACCGACAGGTCGATGTCGGGCACGCGCTCGGTCTCGCTGGCGTTCAGGTCCAGCGCATGGGCGATGGCGTCGGCCGCCTGCACCAGATCGGTCAGGCTGGCCGCGCCATCGGCGGGTGCCACCAGCGCGGTGGCATGGTGGTCGACGATGGCGGCCACCACCGGCGGCGGGAAGTGCCAGTGCGCGGCGATCATGGCGCCGGCCTGGGCATGGTCGACACCCAGCGTCTCACGCTCGGCCAGATGCAGCGGCAGATCCTGGCTGCGGGACCAGGCCAGCGCGCCGGCCATCGCCTCGGGCGCATAGGCCACCAGGGCCAGGCTGCCGATGTCGTGCAGCAACCCGGCGCTGAAGGCCAGCGCCTCGTCGCCGCCCTGCGCCGCGGCCAGCGCCTGGGCGGCGATGGCCGTGCCGAAGGCGTGGCGCCAGAAGTCGGCGAAGTCGAAGCCGGCGCACTGGCAGGGGCCGAACCCGGCCGAGACGGCGGCGGCCGTCAGCAGCGTGCCCAGCGTGCGGCGGCCCAGCAGGATCACCGCGTCGTGCACCGTGGCGATGCGCCCTGCCCGCCCGTAGAACGCCGAGTTGGCCAGTCGCAGGATGCGCGCGGTGATGGCCGGGTCGCGGGCGATGCAGTCGGCACAGTCGTCGACGCTGGTGTCGTCGCGGCGCAGCATCAGCAAGGCCTCGGACACCGCCTGGGGCAGCGCCGGCAGGCCCTCGACCTGCTGGCGCAGCCAGGCCAGCTCGACCTGGGCGCACGGCGGCGGGGCGGCCACCGGCAAGCGCTCGACGATGCCGACGCTCATGAAGGCGCTCCGGCGCGGTAGTGCTCCAGCAGGGCGCGCAGCGGATGCACGTGGCCGGCCCGGGTGGAGGCCCGGAACAGCCAGACCAGGCGCTGGGCCTGGGCCGGTGGGCTGGCGGCCGCGCCGCCGCCTTCGGGCGGGGGCAACGACGCCACCCCGGGGGATGGGGCATGGTCGACGACGCTCATGCGGGTTCCTCGTGCAGTTCGTTGGACATCAGCACCAGCACCAGCAGGCGGCCGCGGGGGCCGCCGCCACTGGTCAGCTCGCCGCGCTCGACCTGGAAGGTCTGGCCCGCCAGCTCGATCACGCCAGGCGGCGATCCATCACCATCGGCCATCGGCAGCACGTCGGCCAGCCGCAGGCCCAGCAGGCCACCGCCGTCGCCCAGCAGGCGCTCGGCCGCCAGGTTGGCATAGGCGACGCCGCCGTCGGGGTCGACGCCCAGCACCGCGGCGGGCAGGTCGTCGAGCATGCCGCGCATGCCATCGGCGGTGGCCCCCAGCAGGGCCGCCTCGTCGCGCTGGCGCACCAGCAGCTTGTTCAGCCGCTGGTTGAGCGCCTCGAGGTCGCCGTTGGCGGTGGCCACCTGCTGCGCCAGCGAGCGGTTCTCGTCGGCCAGCCCCTTCTGGCGGAACGCCTCGGCCACATGCTCGCGCAGGCGCTGGTCATCCCAGGGCTTGGTGAGGAAGCGGTAGATCGCGCCTTCGTTGACCGCGTCGATGATCGACTGCAGCTCGGTGTAGCCCGACAGCACCATGCGCACCGTGTTGGGGTACAGGTCCTTGGCGCGGCGCAGGAACTCCACCCCGGTCATGCCCGGCATGCGCTGGTCGGACAGGATCACGTCGACGTCGTGCTCGGCCAGGCGCAGCAGGCCCTCGGCCGCGCTGTGCGCGGTGATGATCTGGTAGCCGTCGCGGCGCAGCAGCCGCTTGAGCGCCGAGACGATGTTCTCCTCGTCGTCGACCAGCAGCAGCGTGCGCGCGCCACGCATGGGGGCGATGAAGCGGTCGGGCAGCCGCCCATGCCCGCGCAGCAGCGCGGCAAAGCCGTCGGCCGGCAGCGGTGCGCTGAACCAGAAGCCCTGGATCTGGTCGCAGCCGTTCGACACCAGCAGGCGCAGCTGGCCCTCGGTCTCGACGCCGGCGGCCAGCACCTTCATCTGCAGCCCGTGTGCCATGTTGATGATGGCGCGCGTGACCGAGACCTGCTGGGTCGGCGCGGTGACGTCGTGCACCAGCGAGCGATCGACCTTGACCACGTCGATCGGCAGCCGGCTCAGGATGTTGAGGCTGGACGAGCCGGTGCCGAACTCGTCGAGCGAGATCTCGATGCCCAGCGCCTTGATCGCCCGCAGCACCGAGGCCGCCTGCTCCACGTCGCCCATCAGCATGCTCTCGGTGATCTCGATGCCCAGGCAGGTCGGGTCGGCGCCGGTGTCGCTGAGGACCGACTGCAGGTGGCGCGCCAGGTCGGGCCGCTGCAGTTGCATCGCCGACAGGTTGAAGGCAACGCGCACGTCGCGCAAACCGGCCTGGTGCCAGGCGGCCAGTTGCTCGCAGACCCGGCGCAGCACCCATTCGCCGATCACGCCGATCAGGCCGGCGCGTTCGGCCAGCGGAATGAACTCGCCGGGCGACACGTCGCCCAGTTCGGCCGAGTGCCAGCGCAGCAGCGCCTCGGCGCCGCAGATGCGGCCGTCGCCCAGGTCGACCTGCGGGTGGAAGTGCAGGTTGAATTCCTGGCCGTCCAGCGCCTGGCGTAGCGCCGCCTCGACTTCCAGGTCGCGCCGCGCGCGCAGGGTGGACTCGGGTCGGAACAAGGCCAGCCCGGCACCGCCGGTGACATCCAGGCGCGCGGTCTGCGCGGCATCGAGCAGGGCGTCGGGCGTGGCGCCGTCGCGCGGGTAGCGCGCGATGCCGATCGCCACCATCGGAAAGACGTCGGTCGCCCCCAGCCGCACCGGGGCCTGCAGCGCGGCCTGCACCGCCCGGGCGCGCCGGCAGGTGGCCTCGGGCGACTCGTTGGCGGTGGTCTCGATCAGCAGCGCGAACTCGGCGTCGCCCAGGCGGGCCACGGCGTCGCTCTCGGCGCAGCCTTCGCGCAGGCGGGCGGCCATGGCCATCGCCAGGGCATCGCCGGCACCGAAGCCCATGCGCCCGTTGATCTCGGTGATGCGCGGCACGTCAATGGCCAGCAAGGCCACACCGCGCGACTCCCACCGGGCGGCGTGCATCGCCGCGTCCACCTTGTCGAGCAGGCTGCCGCGATTGGGCAGACCCGTCACCTCGTCCTGGCTGGCCAGCTCCTGGATGCGCTGCTCGGCCTCGCGCTGCGCGGTGATGTCCTGCAGGATGGCCACGCCGCGCCGGCCATTGGCCTCGTCGGCCGCCAGCACGCCCCGGTGCAGCACGACCAAGCGGCGGCCGTCGGCGCACAGCACGCGGTGCTGGAACTCGAACGGCTCGTCGGGCGTGGCGCTGCGCCAGATGCCCGAGACGAAGGCCCGTTCCTCGTCGGGCACCCAGCTCAGGGCCTCGATCTCCATCATGTCGAGGGTGCCGGCGTCCAGCCCCAGCAGCGCCCGCAGCCCCGCCGACAGCTTCATCTCGCCGGTGGTCCAGTCCAGGTCGAACGAGCCGGAGCGGCACAGCAACTCGGTGCGGGCGAGCATGTCGCTGCTCCAGCCAGCACGGCGCAGCGCCTCGCTCAACTCGCCGATGTCGCTGAGGGTCAGCAGGATCGCCGGTCGACCGTCGAATTCGATGCGGCGCGCCATGGCCTGGGCGTCGAAGCGGCTGCCGTTGCGGCGCAGGCACTGGATCTGGCCCTGGCGTCCGGGGTGGCCCGCCAGCCGGCGCTGGATCGCGAGCTGGGTGTGGGCCAGGAACCCCGGGGCGATGATGGCCTCCAGCGATTGCCCCACCAGGGTGTCGGCCGGCCAGTCGAGCAGCTCGGCCAGCATCGGGTTGACGTAGCGGATGCCATCGTCCTGCACCACGCAGAGGCCGGCCTGGGCCGCGTTCGCCAGGTCGCTGTGGGACGACGGCACGCGCACGGTGGGCTGCAGGCTGTTCAGGACGGGGTCGGCGAGGGGGCTCATTCCGGTACCTGTTGCGGGGTTGGTCGGGCGTCAGGACCTCGGGCGCGGTCCTCGGGGAAGGGATGGCCATCCCTCGCTTACCGTTTGAATCTAATTTATCAGTTTTATCGTTTAACAGGCGTGATGTTTCGCACTGTGGCGACGGGCCGCGGCATCGGGATCGCAGCGAAGCGCGGCGGGCCCGCCGGAACGACAGCGCGGCGGGCGCTGCGGGCAGATGCCTCAGTGGCTGCTGCCCTTGAGGTTGGCGGGCAGCGGCAGCGGCATCACCTCGATGCCCTCCTCGGCCAGCGCGGCGCGCTCTTCGACGCTGGCCTGGCCGCGGATGCCGCGCTGCGCGGTCTCGCCGTAGTGGATGCGGCGGGCTTCCTCGGGGAAGCGCTCGCCCACGTCCTCGGTGGTCTTGAGCACCTGCTGCACGGCCCGCAGCCACATCGCCTGCATCTGCGCGGCGCTGGGTTCGGCGACGGCGGCAGCGGCTGGCGCGCTGGGCGCCACCGCGTCCGGCGTGGCGGGCTCGCGCGCGCCGGACAGGTTCAGGCGCGGGGCGCTGGGCAGGCGGGTGACCTGCTGGTTGCCGCACATCGGGCACTCGACCACACCACGCGCGTTCTGGTCCACGAAGTCGGTCTCCGAGGCAAACCAACCCTCGAAACCGTGGTCATGGGCACAGCGCAGGTTGAGCACCTTCATCGTGCCGTCATTATCCGCCGGGCGCTGTTACGGGCCGGGCATCCAGTCAAGTGTCCACAGGCCGGCACGCCACTTCTGCAGCCACTGCAGGCCGATCAGGGTCTTGACGTCGCTGAGCTCGCCGCGCGCGGCCAGGGCGTCGAGTTCGGCCTCGTCCATCAGGCACAGGTCGATCAGCTCGCCGGGGTCGAGCCGACGCTCGCCGGCCTGCAAGCCGCGGGCAAACCAGATCTCGATGCCCTCGTTGCTGTAGGCGGCCGCGTTGTGCACGACGCAGGCCCGCGCCCACTCGGCGGCCCGATAGCCGGTCTCCTCGGCCAGTTCGCGCACGGCGCAGGACAGCATGGACTCGCCCGGATCGATCTTGCCCGCAGGGAATTCGAGCAGCACCTGCCCCAGCGGGTAGCGGTACTGGCGTTCCATCACCAGCCGGCCATCGTCGAGCAGCGGCACCACCATCACTGCGCCGGGATGCACGATGTATTCACGCGTGGCGGTGTGGCCGTCGGGCTGCGCGATGACGTCGCAGCGCACGTCGAGGAAGCGGCCGCGCCAGACCTGCTCGCCGCTGACCCGGCGCTCGATCAGGCTGTCGTCAGCCATCGTTCAGGCCGCCACGGGCTGCTTGCGCAGCAGGCGCCAGACGAAGCCGGGAAAGGCGAAGGTGAGCATCAGGCACCCCACCGCGGCATAGAACTCCCAGCCCTGCGACGAATGCTGACCGATGCGCGCTTCGATCAGCATGCCCAGGGCTATCAGCAACCCCGAGAGCAGCAGCAGCTCGAGCAGCCGCCAGCCCAACGCCTTGGGTGAGCGGCGCGGCCCCACCACCAGCAGCCGCTCGGTGAGGAACGGCAGGTTGGCGAAGAGGAAGCCCAGCAGCAACAGCAGCCAGCCGGGGCCCGAGCCGGTCATGTGATCAACTCCGGGCGACCGATCAGGTCGCCAAGGCACGCAGGATGGCGTCGCGGCACATGGCCATCAGGCCGCCGGGCATCAGGCCGAACACCAGCACCGCGGCGCCGTTGACGGCCAGCAGCGCGCTGACGCCGGTGCTCTGCACCGGATGGGTGGCATTGCCGGCCAGCGGCTCGTCGAAATACATCACCTTGACGATGCGCAGGTAGTAGAAGGCGCCCACCAGCGACAGCATCACCGCCACCACCGCCAGCACGATGTAGCCGGTGAGGTTGGTGGTGATCAGCGCCTGCAGGATCGCCAGCTTGGCGTAAAAACCCACCATCGGCGGCACGCCGGCCAGCGAGAACATGAACACCGTCATGATGCCGGCCAGCCACGGGGCGCGCTTGCCCAGGCCGGCCAGGTCGGTGATCTCCTCGCTCTCGAAACCGGTGCGGGCCAGGAACATGATCAGCCCGAAGGTGCCCAGCGTGGTGATCACGTAGGTGACGACGTAGAACATCGCCGAGCTGTAGGCGTTGCCCGCCGACAGCGTATTGCCGCTGACCACGCCGGCCGTCATGCCCAGCAGCATGAAGCCCATCTGCGAGATGGTGGAGTAGGCCAGCATGCGCTTGAGGTTGGTCTGCGCGATGGCGGCCAGGTTGCCGATGACCAGCGAGGCCACGGCCAGCACCATCATCATCTGCTGCCAGTCGACCGCCAGGCCCAACATGCCCTCGACCAGCAGGCGCACGGTGATGGCGAACGCCGCCAGCTTGGGTGCGCCGCCGATCAGCAGCGTGACCGCGGTGGGCGCGCCCTGGTAGACATCGGGCACCCACATGTGGAAGGGCACGACGCCCAGCTTGAAGGCCAGGCCGGCGACCACGAACACCACGCCGAAGGTCAGCACGGTGCCGTTGATGCGGCCGGTGCCGATGGCGTTGAAGACCTCGTTGATCTCCAGCGAGCGGGTGGCGCCGTACATCATCGACAGGCCGTAGAGCAGGAAGCCCGAGGCCAGCGCGCCGAGCACGAAGTACTTCATCGCCGCCTCGGTGCTGACGCCGTGGTCGCGCCGCATCGCCACCAGCGCGTACAGCGACAGGCTCATCAGCTCGAGCCCGAGGTAGACCACCAGGAAGTTGTTGGCCGAGCACATCACGCAGATGCCCAGCAGCACGAACATCGACAGCGTGAAGAACTCGCCCTTGAGCATGTCGCGGCTGGCGATGTAGGGCTGGGCGTAGGCGATGGTGATCATCACCGCCACGGTGGCGAAGAAGGCCAGCAGGTGACCCATCGGGTCACTGACCAGCATGCGTTGCATGCCGTAGAGGGTGGCACCGCCGTCGTAGTAGGCCAGGTGCATGGCGGCCACTGCCACCAGGCTGAGTTGCGTCAGCCAGAAGGTGGGGCGGCGTTGCGGGTCGGTGACGAACAAGTCGACCAGGGCCACGACGCAGGCCATGACCAGCAGCAGGGCTTCGGGGTAGACGACCAGCCAGTTCATTGGATTCATGTTGTTGTGCTCCGGCTCAATGCAACTTGGAGACGGCCACGTGCTTGAGCAGCTCGGTCACGGACACATGCATCACATCGGTGAAGGGCTTGGGGTAGACGCCCATCCACAGCGTGGCAATGGCCAGCACGGCCATGATGCCGAACTCGCGGGCGTTGAGATCGGTGAGCTCACGCACGTGGTGGTTGGTCACGTCGCCGAAGTACACCCGCTTGTACATCCACAGCGAATAGGCGGCGCCTGAGATCAGCGCGGTGGCCGCGATGGCGGCCAGCCAGAAATTGACCG
>JAURXG010000654.1 GCA_030654555.1 Aquabacterium sp. | reverse complement strand
CGAGCAGTTCGAGATCCTGTTCAACAAGACCAAGTACGCCGCGCTGCCGGCCGAGCTGAAGGCCATCATCGACTACGCGGTGCAGGCCGCCAGCGCCGACATGAGCTGGAAGGCGATCGAGCGCAACAGCCAGGACTACATCGAGCTGAAGAAGGCCAAGATCAACTTCTACAAGACGCCCGACGCCATCCTGCGTGCGCAGCTGGCGGCCTGGGACAAGGTGATCAACGCCAAGGCCGGCGAGAACCCGCTGTTCAAGAAGGTGCTCGACTCGCAGAAGGCCTTTGCCGAGCGCGCCGGCCAGTGGCAGAACGACTACACGGTCGACTTCAAGATGGCCTGGAACCACTACTTCCGCGGCAGCAAGAAGGGCTGATCGTCCACGCCCGCCCCGGGCCACCGCCTCGCTGGGGTCGGTGGCCTGTTTTTTTTCGCTCAATCCGACAAGACCGAGGACATCGCGATGCAGAACCTGCTGCTGCTGGTGGATCGCCTGTCGACATGGCTGGGGCAGCTGTTTGCCTGGCTCATCGTCGCCCTGACCCTGATGATCAGCTGGGAGGTCTTCTCCCGCTACGTGCTCAACGATCCGCACGACTGGGCGCTGGACGCCCAGGTCATGATGTACGGCACGCTGTTCATGATGGCCGGCGCCTACACGCTGAGCAAGAACGGCCATGTGCGCGGCGACGTGCTCTATGGCTTCTTCCGCCCGCGCACGCAGGCCACGCTGGACCTGATCCTGTACTTCGTCTTCTTCCTGCCCGGCATCGTGGCACTGACCTGGGCGGGCTGGATCTTCGCCAGTGAGTCGGCGGCCATCCACGAAAGCACCTTCAGCGCCACGCCGCTGCCGGTGTACCCGTTCAAGTTCGGCATCCCGCTGGCCGGCGGCATGCTGCTGCTGCAGGGCATCGTCGAGATCGTGCGCTGCGTGCAGTGCATCCGCCAGGGCGAGTGGCCCTCGCGCGAGCACGACGTGGAGGAGGTCGACGTCGAGAAGCTCAAGGCCATGGTGCATGTGAAGGACGAGGACATCGAGGCGCTCGACCAGTTCGTGGCACCGCACGGGAGCAAGCCATGAAGATCCGCCGCGAACTCTGGTTCGGTTTCATCCTGATGGCGATCATCATCGCCGGCACGGCGCTGATGCTGGTGCTGGCGCCCAAGGTCACCACCGGCCACCTCGGCCTGATGATGCTGGCGCTGGTGGTGGTGGCCATCATGCTGGGCTTTCCCACGGCGTTCACGCTGATGGGCATGGGCATGATCTTCACCTGGCTGGCCTACGAGCGCGACACGTCCAAGACGCTCACGCTGATGGTGCAGAGTGCCTTCAAGGTGATGGGCAACGACGTGCTCATCTCGATCCCGCTGTTCGTCTTCATGGGCTACCTGGTCGAGCGTGCCAACCTGATCGAGAAGTTGTTCAGAAGCCTGCACCTGGCGATGGCGCGCGTGCCCGGCTCGCTGGCGGTGGCCACGCTGTTCACCTGCGCGGTGTTCGCCACGGCCACCGGCATCGTCGGCGCGGTGGTCACGCTGATGGGCCTGCTGGCCTTGCCGCAGATGCTGCGCGGCGGCTACGACGTGCGGGTCTCCGCCGGCGCCATCACCGCCGGCGGTTGCCTGGGCATCCTGATCCCGCCCAGCGTGATGCTGATCGTCTACGGCGCCACGGCCGGCGTGTCGGTGGTGCAGCTGTACGCCGGTGCGTTCTTCCCCGGCATCATGCTGGCCGGGCTGTACGTCGTCTACGTGATCGTGCTGGCCAAGATCAAGCCGCACCTGATGCCGCCGCTGTCGGCCGCCGACCGCTTCGTGCCGCTGCCGGCGTTGACCGAGCCGATCTCCCAGGCGATCTCCAACACGGCGCTGCCCGCGCTGCTGCGTGCGCTCAAGGGCGGGCGCAACCTGAACGTGCCGACCGGCCACATCGTCAAGCAGCTCGGCATCGCGCTGATACCGGCGCTGCTGTTCGCGCTGGTGGTGGGATTCAGCTGGCGCAGCAACACCGCGCCGCCCGATGCCGACGCCCGTGCCGACATGGCGCGCCGCGCCGCCACCGTGCAATCCGACGCCGGCGGCGGCGGCCTGCAGGCGCCCCCGGGCAGCACCGCCGACCAGGCCGCGGCCGACGCCGGCGGGCTGGCCGAACCCAAGTCCGAAGGTGGCCTGGCCGAACCCCCGGCCAACGACGGCGACGTGAAGGCGCCGCCCGGCTCGGGCGACGTCAAGGAGCCCCCGGGCGCCACCGACGTCAAGGAGCCGCCGGGGTCCGACGGCGTGAAGGAGCCGCCCGGCGCCACGGCCGGTGCGCAGGCGCCTGCCGGCACCACCGGTGGCCTGCAGGCGCCTCCGGCCGGCGGCGGCGCGACGCCCCCCTCGGTGGCCGCCGAGCGCACCGCGGCCACCACCGGCTGGTGGATAGGCACGGGCGTGGGCGCGGTGGCGCTGCTGGCGTTCTACGCGATCCTCAGCTTCCAGCGGCTGGAGATCTTCAAGATGCTGCTCTCCAGCTTCTTCCCGCTGCTGGTGCTGATCCTGGCGGTGCTGGGCTCGATCGTGATGGGCCTGGCCACGCCCACCGAGGCGGCGGCGGTGGGCGCGCTGGGCGGCTTCCTGCTGGCGGTGGCCTACCGGCAGTTCAACATGACGGTGCTCAAGGAGAGCGTGTTCCTCACCGCCAAGACCAGCGCGATGGTGTGCTGGCTGTTCGTCGGCTCGGCGATCTTCTCGGCGGCCTTCGCGCTGCTGGGCGGACAAGAGCTGGTCGAGCGCTGGGTGATGTCGATGAACCTCAGCAAGACCGAGTTCCTGGTGCTCAGCCAGGTGATCATCTTCATCCTGGGCTGGCCGCTGGAGTGGACCGAGATCATCGTGATCTTCATGCCCATCTTCATCCCGCTACTGGACAACTTCGGGGTGGACCCGCTGTTCTTCGGTCTGCTGGTGGCGCTGAACCTGCAGACCGCCTTCCTCAGTCCGCCGGTGGCGATGGCCGCGTTCTACCTCAAGGGCGTGAGCCCGCCGCATGTCACGCTGAACCAGATCTTCGCCGGCATGCTGCCCTTCATGGGCATCCAGGTCATCGCGATCATCCTGCTCTACCAGTTCCCGGCGATCGGGCTCTGGCTGCCGTCGGTGCTGTACAGCCGCTGACCCGTCGGCCCCGGCCAGCCCGGCCGGGGCCTTCCGTCTGTCGCCGCTGCATGCGGTCTGTCGGCGTCCCGGTGCCGGCCATCGGATCGCGCGGCGCGGGCATGGGGTGATGCGTACAGTGCGGCCCATCGCACAGGCATCCCTCGCCCGCCCGCCATGACCTCCCCCGCCACCAACCCCGCACGCCCGGTCTGGACCGCCCGCTGGCAGCGCTTCTCGGCCGCCAGCGTGCGCAGCTTCCATGCCTACGCCAACTGGCTGGTGGGCATCAGCTGGAAGCGCTTCGTCGTGCTGTCGGTGCTGCTGCTGATCGTCTCGGGGCTGCTGCAGAACATCCCGCCGTTCAGCTGGAGCTTCACCCGCACGATCAGCCACCCCGAACAGGCCTGGGAGCCGCCGGCGCCGCCCACGTTGCCGGTGCCCCCGGCGCTGCCGGTGCCCCCCGCGCTGCCGGCCCCCGGCGCCGGCAGCAAGCCGTCGGTGCGCATCGAGCGGCCCGGCCCGAACGGCAATGTCGAGATCGTGATCGACGAGCGCGGCGTGCGCATCACGCCGCGCAACCGGGCGGCCGCCGGCGCGGCCTCGGGCGCGTCGGCACCCGCTGAGCTAGCCAGCCCTGCAGCCAGCGCGGCGGCGTCCGCGGGCGCGGGCGCAGGGGCAGACGCCGGCGACGAGGGCCCGGTGGTCAACATCCGCCTGCCGCCCGGTGTCACCAGCGAAGTGATCCGCCAGGCCGTCGAGGAGGCGCGCAAGTCCATCGAGGAGGCCGTGCAGGAGGCCCGCACCGAGGCCGAACAAGCCGCCCAGGACGCCCGCACCGAGGCCGAGCAGGCGGCCCGCGAGGCGCAGAAAGCCGTGCGCGAGGCCGAGCGCGAGGTGCGCAAGAGCCGCCGCCAGCAGCAGGTGCACGAGGTCATCAGCCTGGGCGAGTTCCTGCCCAGCCTGGCGCTGCTGTGGATCGTGGCGTCGGCCATCATCAAGATCACCTACAAGCGCCAGATCCAGGCCGAGGCCCAGGCCGCGCAGGCGGTGGAGACGGCCGAGAGCGAATCGCTCAAGCGCCAGGTGGTCGAGGCGCGCATGGCGGCGATGCAGGCCCAGGTGGAGCCGCACTTCCTGTTCAACACGCTGGCCAGCATCGACCACCTGATCGAGGTCGACCCCAAGCGCGCCAGCCAGATGCAGAAGAACCTGATCGCGCTGCTGCGCGCGAGCATGCCCACGATGCGCGAGGCCAACGGCGGCGCCAACGGCCAGACCCGTGACCTGGGGCGCGAGCTGGCGGTGATCCGGCCCTACCTGGAGATCCTGAAGGTGCGCATGGAAGAGCGCCTGACCACCGAGATCGACGTGCCCGAGGGCCTGCTGTCGGCCGAGTTCCCGCCGATGATGGTGCAGACCCTGGTGGAAAACGCCATCAAGCACGGCCTGGAGCCCAAGCCTGAAGGCGGCAAGCTCACGCTGAAGGCCGAGGTGGTGCACGGCAAGCTGACGGTCACCGTGGCCGACACGGGGCTGGGCTTCGGCCGCGCCGCCACCGCCGGCACCGGCGTGGGGCTGGCCAACATCCGCGAGCGGCTGCAGCTGCTCTACGGCCCCAAGGCCACGCTGACCATCGCCGAGAACCCCGGCGGCGGCACCCGCGTGACGCTGGCCGTGCCCTACAGACCGCTGGAAGGCGCCTCCGCATGAGATCCGTTGCCTCGCGCCTGCCGATGGCGCTGCTGTTGGGGGTGTTGCTGGCCGTGGCCGCCGTGGGGTTGGTCGCGCAAGCCCTGTCCCACGTCGGCCTGCCCCCCTTCAGCGTGGTGGTCGACGGCCAGGACATCAGCGCGCAGTTCAGCCTGGCCGGCCTGGACGTGGCCGATCGCCTGGTGGCGGCCTGCATGGTGTTGCTGGTGGCGGTGGCGCTGGTGGTCTTCGTGCCGCTGATGCTGGTGGCGCTGCTGGCCCTGCTGGTGCTGGTGATCGGCGGCATCGTGCTGGCCACGGTGGGCGCGCCGCTGCTGGTGGTGGCGGCCGTGCTGGGGCTGCTGCTGTCGCCGCTGATCGTGGGGGTGCTGCTGCTGCGCTGGTTGTTGCGATGACCCCGGCGCCGAGCCGCCTCGCTACCATCACGCCATGAACACCACCACTGCCCCCGTGCGCGCCGTCATCGCCGATGACGAGCGCCTGATGCGCGAACAACTGCGCGCCCGCCTGGCCGAGGTGTGGCCCGAGCTGCAGATCGTGGCCGAGGCGCGCAACGGCCTGGAGGCAGTGGAACTGGTCGAGCAGCACCGGCCCGAGCTGGTGTTCCTCGACATCCGCATGCCCGGGCTGACCGGCGTGGACGCCGCGCGCCAGATCGCCCAGATGGCCGTGGGCGACGACGAGCACCTGCCCGAGATCGTGTTCATCACCGCCTACGACCAGTACGCGGTCGAGGCCTTCGAGCAGGGCGTGTGCGACTACGTGCTCAAACCCGCCGAGCGCGAGCGGTTGCAGGTCACCGCGCAGCGCATCCGCCAGCGCCTGGCGCTGCGCGATGTGCCCGACGCCGACACCGACCGCGACCGCGCGCCGCCGCTGCAGCGGGTGCTGCACAAGCTGGCCGCGCAGCTGAACCCCGGCGGCGCTCCGCGCTACCTGGACTGGATCCAGGCCAGCGTGGGCCAGGGCATCCAGATGATCCCGGTGGCCGAGGTGCTGTTCTTCATCAGCGACGAGAAGTACACGCGGGTGCAGACGCCCACGGTCGAGGCGCTGATCCGCAAGCCGATCAAGGAGCTGATCGACGAGCTGGACCCGGCCGTGTTCTGGCAGATCCACCGCAGCACGCTGGTCAACGTGAAGGCCATCGCCGGCATCACGCGCGACTTCCGCGGCCGCCAGATCGTCAGCGTGCGCGGCCACCCCGAGAAGCTGGAAGTCAGCCGCAGCTACACGCACCTGTTCAAGGGCATGTAGCCAGGGGGCGCCTGACGGCGCGCGATGGGCGCCTCAGCGCCTGCGCCCCCCAGCCGCTGGAGCGGGGCCGGCGCGGCAAGGCGCCTTGCGCCGTCCCGCCACCTGGTTCAGTGGTCGGACCGGGGTTTCACACAAGGAAACGCATACTCCCGCCCCACCACCACCCGTGCGTACAGGTAGTTCTTGCGCGCCCGTTCGCTGAGCATGTCCAGGAGAACACGCCCATCGACGTCGCAGGGAAAGCAGAGCGAGCGTCCCGCGTCGAACAGCGATTGGTAGTTGAGTTCGTAGGCGTAGTCCATGATTCCATCCGCAATGTCGTGGCGCCGGGCGCGGTCGTCGGCACCTGAATCCAGTATCGGCAGATGTGGTCGAGCAGGCCGTCAGCCAGGGTCCGGAAACCTTGTCAGCGAACGGCGCGGTGGGGCTGTGGTGAAGGCTCGATGGTGCTGTGCGGCATGTTCGACCCCGAGCCGCAGGCGCTGGCGATCAGCCACTGCGCCGCCCAGTAGGTGGCCAGCACCCACAGCGTGGCCAGCGGCAGCGGCGTGTGGAAGCGGTTGGTGGCCAGCAGCGCATCCGAGGTGAGGAACAGCGCACCGCCCAGGGCCGCCACCAACCCCGTGCGCCCGGCATGCCAGGCGCTGGCCGTCTGCGCCGCCATCGCCGCCAGGCACAACACGTAGGCCACCACCGGCGCACGCAGCCCCGGCGGCACGCCGGGCCACAACAGCGTCAACACGCCCGCGGCCAGCAGTGCGTAACCCACGAACGCCAGTGGCCAGGCGCCAAAACGCACCCCGCGCGTGAAGGCGAACAGGTAGGCCAGGTGCGCCAGCAGAAAGGCCACCAGCCCGGGCAGGAAGCCCTGCTGCGGCCACAGCAGCGCCACATCGCCCACCAGCGACAGCCCCAGCCCCGCCAGCAGCGCGCGGCGCCGCGCATCGCCGGGCTGCCCGCGCCGCCAGGCATGGGCGATCACCAGCACGGTGGTCAGCGGCTTGAGCAGCGCATAGGGCCAGAAGCCGCCCGGCCAGGCCAGGTCGCTGGCGATGGCGGCCGCGGCGCACAGCAGGAAGGCGGGCAGCAGCCAGGGCATTCGGACGAGTCCTTCAGGCCGGCGGCGGCGCCGCGTCCACCTTGGCCGACAGCGCGGCGCGCAGCTTCTTCAGCCGCTCGCGCGGGTCTTCGCGGGTGCTGGCCTCGTGCAGCTTCATCTCGGCGATGAAGCGGCTGGGGATGCCCTGCACCGTGTCGCGGCCCTTCTTGCGCCGGCGCAGCGTGCTCACCGCCAGCGTGGTGCGCGCGCGCGTGATGCCCACGTACATCAGCCGGCGTTCTTCTTCCAGCCGCGTGGCCAGCACCTCGGCCGCCACGTCCTCGGCGTCGGGCTTGAACGGCAGCAGCCCTTCGTTGATGCCGGCCAGCCAGACATGCGGCCATTCCAGGCCCTTGCTGGCGTGCAGCGTGGACAGCGTGACCACGTCCTGCTCGTCGCCGCGCTCGGCCAGGCTGATGATCACGCTGATGGTCTGCGCCACCTGCAGCACGGTCTGTTTCTCGCCCTCGAAGGTGCCGCCCTCCTGCCGGATCTCGCCGCCGCAGCGCCGGCTCACCCAGTCGACGAAGTCGAGCACGTTGGTCCAGCGGCTGGCCGCCAGCTTCTCGCTGTCCTCGCTGTCGTAGAGGTGCTGCTCGTAGCCGATGTCCTTGAGCCAGCCCAGCAGCAGCGCCTTGGCGTCCTCGGCGCCGGTGGTGTGGCGGGCGCGGTGCTCCAGGTCGTTGAGGTAGCGGCCGAACTCGTGCAGCGAGCCGATCGCCTTGGCGCCCAGCTGCGCGGCCAGGCTGTCGGAGAACAGCGACTCGAACAGGCTGGTCTTCCAGCGCCCGGCGTATTCACCCAGCTTGCCCAGCGTGGTGTGGCCGATGCCACGCTTGGGCGTGGTCACCGCGCGCAGGAAGGCCGGGTCGTCGTCCTGGTTGACCAGCAACCGCAGCCAGGCGCACAGGTCCTTGATCTCGGCACGGTCGAAGAAGCTCTGCCCGCCCGACACCTTGTACGGGATCTGTGCGGCGCGCAGCTTCTGCTCGAAGACGCGGGCCTGGTGGTTGGCGCGGTACAGGATGGCGAAGTCGGCGAACTTGATCTGCCCGCTGGCGCGGTCGTCGGCGATGGCGCCGCCCTGCGCGCGCAGGCTCTGGATGAAGGCCACCGCGCGCTCGGCCTCGTGCTCCTCGCCGTCGCACTCCATCAGCCGCACCGGGTCGCCGTCGCCGAACTCGCTCCACAGCTTCTTCTCGAACAGCTTGGGGTTGCCGGCGATCACGTTGTTGGCCGCGCGCAGGATGTTGCCGGTGGAGCGGTAGTTCTGCTCCAGCGGGATCACCTTCAGGTCGGGCCAGTCCTGCGGCAGCCGGCGCAGGTTGTCGATGGTGGCGCCGCGCCAGCCGTAGATGCTCTGGTCGTCGTCGCCCACCGCGGTGAACAGGCCGCGCCGGCGCGGGTCGGGGCCGCTGACCAGCAGCTTCAGCAGCTCGTACTGCACCGCGTTGGTGTCCTGGTACTCGTCGACCAGCACATGGCCGAACATGCCCTGCCAGCGTGCGCGGGCCTCGTCGTCGCGCTGCAGCAGCTTCAGCGGCAGGCTGATCAGGTCGTCGAAGTCCACCGCCTGGTAGGCCGCCAGCCGCTCCTCGTAGAGCTTCATCACGCGGGCGGCCACCTGCTCGTGATCGTCCTTGGCCACGCCGGCGGCGCCGCTGCTGTCCAGGCCCTGGTTCTTCCACAGGCTAATGGTCCATTGCCAGCTGCGCGCCAGCTTGTTGTCGCTGGCGCCGCCGGCGTCGCGCAGCACGCCCATCACGTCGTCGCTGTCGAGGATGGAGAACTGCTCCTTCAGGCCCACCTTGCTGCCGTCGGCGCGCAGGATGCGCACGCCCAGGCTGTGGAAGGTGGCCACCACCAGGTCTTTCGCGGCGCGCGCGCCCACCAGCGCCTTGGTGCGCTCGCGCATCTCCTGCGCGGCCTTGTTGGTGAAGGTGATCGCCGCGATCTCCTTCGGCGCCAGCCCCGACTGCAGAAGCCGGCCGATCTTGTGCGTGATCACCCGCGTCTTGCCCGAGCCGGCGCCGGCCAGCACCAGGCAGGGGCCGGCGAGGTGATGCACCGCCTGCAGCTGGGCGGGGTTCAGGGTGTCGGGCGGCTTGGGGGCGGTGGCCATGGCGGAGGAGCGGGGCCGCGGATCATAGCGGTCACCCTGCGCGCCACCGCGCCGAGGCTGCGCCAACGCAGGCGCAGGCCGCTGCCGCGCTGTCACACTGGGCGCCATGCCGCTGCATCGCCGCCACCTGCTGACCCTGGGCGCCGCCGCGCTGGCCGCGCCGGCCTTCGTCCGCCACGCCCGTGCCGCCGACGTGCCCCGCTTCGAATTGGGCGTGGCCTCGGGCCATCCCGAGCCCGAGGCGGTGGTGCTGTGGACGCGCCTGACGGGGCTGGACCTGCCGGCCGAGGTGCCGGTGCACTGGGTGCTGGCCGAGGACGAAGCCTTCACCCGCATCGCCGCATCGGGCATCGAGGCCGCCGTCGCCGCCGACGCCCACAGCGTGCATGCCGAGCCACACGGCCTGGCCCCCGGCCGGGGCTACTTCTACCGCTTCAGCGCGCTGGGCCGGCAAAGCGCCACCGGCCGCACCCGCACCGCGCCCGCGCCCGATGCCCCCGCCACGCTGCGTGCGGCCGTGGCCAGCTGCCAGCGCTTCGACCACGGCCAATGGGCCGCCTGGCGGCATGTGGCGGCGCAGGACTTCGACCTGGTGATGTTCCTGGGCGACTACATCTACGAGTACGAATCGGCGCCGCAGGCGGTGCGCCCGCATGACGGCCCGCCGCTGCGCACGCTGGCGCAGTACCGCGCGCGCTATGCCCAGTACAAGGGCGATCCGGCGCTGCAGGCCGCGCACGCCGCTGCGCCCTGGCTGCTGGTCTGGGACGATCACGAGGTCGACAACGACTACGCTGCCGACCAGGGCCAGTGGCTGCAGGGCCCCGCCTTCCTGCGCCAGCGCGCGGCCGCCTACAAGGCCTGGTGGGAGCACCAGCCGGTGCCCAAGGCGATGCGCCCGGTGGGGCCCGATGCACGCATCTTCCACCGGCTGGACTGGGGCCGGCTGGCGCGCCTGCATGCGGTGGACGACCGCCAGTACCGTTCGCCGCAGGCCTGCGTGCCGGCCTTCAGCCTGGCGGGCCGCAACGGCATGGCACGCTCGGTCAACCCGGCCAGCTGCGCCGAGCTGCGCGATCCGGCCCGCACCCTGCTGGGCGCGGCGCAGGAGCGCTGGCTGGCCGACGGCTGGGACCCGGACCGGCGCTGGAACCTGCTGGCCCAGCAGACCCTGATGGCCCGCGCCTCGCGCACCCCGGTGACCGGCCCCGACAGCGGCACGTACTGGACCGACGGCTGGGACGGCTACCCCGCGGCCCGCCAGCGCCTGCTGCAGGGCTTGGTCGAGCGCCGCATCCCCGGCGTGGTGACGCTGGGCGGCGACGTGCATGCGCACCTCGTGGCCGGGCTGAAAGCCGACTTCGACGATCCGGCCTCGCCGGTGATCGCCAGCGAGTTCTGCACCACCTCGATCAGCAGCAACGGCGCACCGCAGACGGTGGTCGACACCTTGTTGCGGCACAACCCGCACCTGCTCCACGGCCGGTCCGACCAGCGTGGTTACCTGGCGCTGCAGGTCGACGATGGCCGGCTGCAGGCCGAGCTGATGGCGGTGCAGCGGCCGCAGGATGCGCTGAGCCCGGTGCACGTGGCCGCGCGCTTCGTGGTCGACCCACGCCAACCCGGGCCGCAGCGCGAGTGAAATGAACACCCCCTACGGCCTTCGGCCGCCCCCTTGAGGGGGCAACGCCAGCGGCCCGGCAAAGCCGGTTCCGCGGCGTTCGCCGGCTTCTGTCCGCTCTATGCGTGGCAGGTGGCGCCCGGCGCCGGCTGATCCGCGCTGCACGCCTGCAGCGGGCGCCGGCGCCACCGCCGCCGCCACGCGGGGATACTCCTGCCCCAGCATGCAGGCCATCCTCGCCGTCACCGTTCCGTTCTTCGCGCTCGTGCTGGCCGGCTGGCTGGCCGCGCGCCAGGGCGTGCTGCCGGAGTCGGCCATCCCGGGCCTGAACGCCTACGTGCTGTACTTCGCGCTGCCCTGCATGCTGATGCGCTTCGGCATGGGCACGCCGGTGCTGCAGCTGCTCAACCCGTTCGTGCTGGTGGTCTACCTGCTGTGCGCGCTGCTGATCGTGTTCTTCACCATCGCGGTCAGCCTGAACGCCAAGGTCGGCCTGAAGGACGCGGCCTTCGGCGCGCTGGTGGCCGCGTTCCCCAACACCGGCTTCATGGGCGTGCCGCTGCTGGTGGCGCTGCTGGGGCCCGCTGCGGCCGGGCCGGTGATCTGCACCATCCTGGCCGACCTGTTCGTCACCAGCTCGCTGTGCATCGCGGTCTCGCAGATGCAGGGCGCCGGCGAGCATGGCGCGCGCACCGCGGCGCTGCGCGCGGTGCGCGGCGCCCTGTCCAACCCGCTGCCCTGGTCGATCGCGCTGGGCGCGGCGCTGTCGATCGGCGAGGTCCGGCTGGTCGGCCCGCTCGACACCGCCGTGCGCATGCTGGCCGACAGCGCCAGCCCGGTGGCGCTGTTCACCATCGGCGCGGTGCTGTGGCGTGCCGGCCAGCATGCCCACACCCGCACGCCGGTGGCGCACTACCTGCCGGTGGCGCTGATCAAGCTGTTGGTGCACCCGCTGCTGGTGCTGTTGACCGGCGCCGCGGCGCAGCAACTGGGCGCGCCGCTCAGCGGCTTTCAGCTGATGGTGCTGACCCTCGCCGCCGCGCTGCCCAGCGCCAGCAACGTGTCGCTGCTGACCGAGCGCTACGGCGCCGATTCGGGCCGCGTGGCCCGCATCATCATGAGCAGCACGGTGCTGGCCTTCGCCAGCTTCAGCGCGCTGGCCTGGTTGTTCGGGGTGCAGCCGGCGGCGGGTTGACGTCGAGGGGTGTCGGCAAGCCGCCTGCGGCCGTCAGAGCCTGTGTACCGGCCGACGGCGCAGGCGCCAGGCCAGCAGACCGGCGCCCAGGACGAAAGTCGCCCAGGTCTGCGGTTCGGGCACCGTGGTCACCTGGATCGTGATGCGGTCCAGCGAGACGCCGGCCGGCGTGCCCCGGGTGACGTCCGCATAGTCCGGCACCTCGCCGTAGATCGGGCGCTCACCCACCTGGACCTGTTGCCACTCGAAGACCGGCTGTTCGCCGACCTGCTGCCAACGGTTGTCGCAGACCGTGCCGTAGACGGGTTCGCCGCTTGCGGTATGGCCGATCACGCCGTCGCCGCAGACACGCACCCAGTCGAAGACCGGTTCGACGCCGATCTGCACCTGCACGCTCTCGTACACCGGCTCGCGACCGATCTCCTCCTGGTGCGAGCCGACCCACTCCCAATTCGTCGACGGGGTGCTCACGGCGTTCAGACTGCCTGCCAAGCTCAGCGATGGCACGGCCGTGAACGCCAGGTTCACCGTCCAGGGCTGCGCAGTGCCGCTGGCGGGCTGGCCGGTCTGGGAGTTCGAGGGCGTGAAGGTGTCAGGCACAGCGGCGGCGCCAAAGCTGCCGGTCATCCAGGCGGTTGACCACGCGCCCCGGCCGGCGCTGCCGCTGCCGGTCACCTGGTAGCCGGTGATGACCGCGCCAGGCTTGGCCGCGAACTGGATGTTCAGCGCGAAGTCCGCGGTCGCGAAGCCGTCGATCTCGCCGGCCCAGACCGCAGGCCCAGGCCCGAAATCGATGCGGCTGGAGCCGGACGTGTACCAAGGCCATCCGGTGTCGAAACCGACCACGCTGCCGACATCGACCTCGGCCCACACGGGCCCCAGGTCGATCGTCAGCGCCAAAGAGGTCAGCGGCAATGTGCAGGCCAAGCCGGCAGCGCCGGCCACCAACAGACTGCTCAAGCGGGAGCGGGTTCGGAACATGGCGATCCTCCTGGGCAACTTTGTTCGCGCCTTGACCAAGGGCACGGTCACGCAGCGCGGCCACCCCGCAGGGGCGGACTCGCGCACCACATGCCGGCCATGCAAGACACTAAGCCCGCTGGACCGGTCGCGGCTTGAGTTGCCGCAACGCCCGAGGTCGCGTCGAGCCCGCCCATGCGCGCGGCCGGTCGGCAGGTCAGATCGCCAGCGGATCCACGTCGATGGCCCAGCGCGCCAGGCCCTTGTGGCGCGCGCGCAGCGCGTGCAGCTGGGGCATCCAGTCGGCCAGCAGGCGCTGCAGCCGCGCGCGCGACGGCGCCTCCACCAGCATCTGCAGCCGCTCGATGCCGGCCACCTTGCTGACCGCGGGCGGCACCGGCGGGTAGACCGTCACCCCGTCGGCGCCGGGCAGCGTGGCGGCCAGCGCGGCGGCGTCCTGCAGCCAGGCCATCGCCACCGCGGCATCGCGGGACTCGGCCCGCAGCAGCGCCAGGTGGCTGAACGGTGGCAGGCCGGCGGCTTGCCGGTCGGTCAGCTGGCTTTGGGCAAAAGCGGCGAAATCGTGCTGCTGAAGCGCCTTGTACAGCGGGTGCTGCGGGTGCCGGG
>JAURXG010000653.1 GCA_030654555.1 Aquabacterium sp. | reverse complement strand
TCTCGGAGCGCTTTTCATTCAGCAGGAAGGATGCAACCTAACCGGGACCTGGCACAACACCGACGCGGTGCTGTCCTTGAGGGACTCTTCCTGGATGATGCGCAGAATCTGCAGCGCCGAGCTTTCGGTGTCGCGGATGTGGCCGGTGCCGTTGCAGCGCGGGCAGGTGATGTGGTTGCCCTCGCTCAGCGCCGGGCGCAGGCGCTGGCGGCTCAGCTCGAGCAGGCCGAACTTGCTGATCGACGAGAACTGCACCCGCGCGCGGTCTTGGCGCATCGCGTCACGCAGGCGCTGTTCCACCTCGCGGCGGTTCTTGCTCTCCTCCATGTCGATGAAGTCGACCACGATCAGGCCGCCCAGGTCGCGCAGGCGCATCTGGCGCGCGATCTCGTCGGCGGCTTCCAGGTTGGTGCGGGTGGCGGTTTCCTCGATGTCGCCACCGCGGGTGGCGCGCGCCGAGTTCACGTCCACCGAGACCAGCGCCTCGGTGTGGTCGATCACGATCGCGCCGCCGGCCGGCAGGTTGACGGTGCGGCTGAACGCCGTCTCGATCTGGTGCTCGATCTGGAAACGCGAGAACAGCGCCGCGTCATCGCGGTAGCGCTTGACCTTGGATGCCGACTCGGGCATCACATGGTTCATGAACTGCTGCGCCTGCTCGAAGATGTCGTCGGTATCGATCAGGATCTCGCCGATATCGGAGGTGAAGTAGTCGCGGATCGCGCGGATCACCAACGAGCTTTCCTGGTAGATCAGGAACGCGCCCTTGCCCGCCTTGGACGCGCCGTCGATAGCGGTCCACAGCTTGAGCATGTAGTTCAGGTCCCACTGCAGTTCCGGCGCGCTGCGGCCGATGCCGGCGGTGCGGGCGATCAGGCTCATGCCCTTGGGGTACTCGAGCTGGTCGAGGTTTTCCTTCAGCTCTTCGCGGTCCTCGCCCTCAATGCGCCGGCTCACGCCGCCGCCGCGCGGGTTGTTGGGCATCAGCACCAGGTAGCGCCCGGCCAGGCTGACGAAGGTGGTCAGCGCCGCGCCCTTGTTGCCGCGTTCTTCCTTCTCGACCTGGACCAGCAGTTCCTGGCCTTCGCGGATCGCCTCCTTGATGGTGGCGTTCTTGGCTTCGACGCCCTCGCGGAAGTAGGTCTTCGAAATCTCCTTGAACGGCAGGAAACCGTGGCGATCTTCGCCGTAGTCGACGAAACAGGCCTCCAGCGACGGCTCGACGCGCGTCACGATGGCCTTGTAGATGTTGCCCTTGCGCTGTTCGCGCCCCTCGATCTCGGTTTCGAAATCGAGCAGTTTCTGTCCATCGACGATCGCCAGGCGCCGCTCTTCGGGCTGCGTGGCATTGATCAGCATGCGTTTCATGTGCACTCCTGTCTCGCGCGCCCGGTTGCCAGGGCGCGGTTTGTCCGATCACCGGCCTGACCTCAGCGGGTCAGTGCAGGCGACCTGTTCCGATGCACGAGAAACGGGTAACGGCCGGAGAAGGAATCGCCCTGGGCTGCAGTGATCGAACGACGATCAGGGATGCAGCGGGGCCGCGTGCGGCGAAGCGGTGGGGGCGGATGGCACCGTGGTCTCCCGGCCCCGCGTCGAACGCGGAGGCCACAAACCACCGGCCGGCACTGCCGCACCGGCCGGGGGCCGGGGCTGCGCCGTCATGTCATTCGACATGGGCCAGTGGATGCTTGAGAGGGATGGCATGCAAACCCTGTGGGCTTCGCCGCGAACGACAGACCACCACACCAGGGCGATCTGCCGTCCATGAGCTGTGTTTCTTTCCCTGTGACGGGACGGCTGTGACGACGTGTCTCTTGCACCTGCACCGCGGGGCCGCCGCATCACTTGGGGGACTGTGGCCTGCCACGCGCGCTGCCGGTGTTGCATCAACGCTTTTTTTGACGCCTGGTAAGGCGCCGGCTCACGATAGCACCGGGTATGCCCGGGTAAACTCTGAAAAATCAAGCACTTACGGCCCAATCGTGGCTCGGATCATTATAAGCAGCAAACCATTGCCGGCTCGCCGCACTGCCACCGTGGCGGCCGGCGTGCCCGCGCCGGCCGTGTCGGCAGCGCCCGAGGTGCGCCGCCTGGTGGTCGACGAGGCGGGTGAAGGCCAGCGGCTGGACAACTTCCTGATGCGCCTGCTCAAGGGCGTGCCCAAGACCCATGTCTACCGGGTGATCCGTTCGGGCGAGGTGCGCGTCAACAAGGGCCGAGCGGCCGCCGACACCCGGCTGGCACTGGGCGACGAGGTGCGGGTGCCGCCGGTGCGGGTGGCCACGCCCGATGCGGCGGCCGTGCCGGCGCCGGCGCGTGAATTCCCCATCCTGTTCGAGGACGAGCACCTGCTGGCCATCAACAAGCCCGCCGGCGTGGCGGTGCACGGGGGCTCGGGCGTGAGCTTCGGCGTGATCGAGCAGCTGCGCCAGGCGCGGCCGACGGCGAAGTTCCTGGAACTGGTGCACCGGCTCGACAAGGAGACCTCGGGCATCCTGCTGCTGGCCAAGAAACGCAGCGCGCTGACGCACCTGCAGGACCAGTTCCGCAGCCGCGACACCGGCAAGACCTACGCCGCGCTGGTGCTGGGCCCCTGGCCGGCCAGGCTGAAGGTGATCGACGTGGCGCTGCACAAGACGCTGGACGCCCGTGGCGAGCGCCATGTGCTGGCGGTGCCGGCCGAGCACCCGGACGGCCGGCGCTCGATCTCGCTGGTGCAGGTGGTGCAGTCGTTTCAGCAGGCCACGTTGCTGGACGTGACGATCAAGACCGGCCGCACGCACCAGATCCGGGTGCACCTGGCGCAGGCCGGTCATCCGATCGTCGGCGACCCGAAGTACGGTGACTTCGCGCTCAACAAGCAGTGGGCGCGCGGCGAAGGGTTGGCGGGCATCCGCTTCGAGCGCATGTTCCTGCATGCCCGGCGGCTGGCCTTCGACCACCCGGCCACCGGTCAGCGCATCGAGCTGGTTGCTCCCCTGCCGCCCGAATGCGCCACACTGCTGGCCCACCTCGCCGAACCGCACTGAACCCATGACCGTCCGCCCGCGCCGCTTCGACCTGATCGTCTTCGATTGGGACGGCACCCTGTTCGATTCCACCGCGCTGATCGTGCGCTGCATCCAGTCGGCCTGCGTCGACCTGGGGCTGGCCGTGCCCAGCGATCAATCGGCCGCCTACGTCATCGGCCTGGGCCTGCACGACGCGCTGCAGCACGCGGTGCCCGGCCTGTCGCCCGACCGCTACCCCGAGCTGGGCCGCCGCTACCGCCACCACTATTTCGCGCGCCAGCACGAGTTGGTGCTGTTCCCGGGCACGCTGGAGATGCTGCACGCCCTGAAGGCGCGCAACCACTGGCTGGCGGTGGCCACCGGCAAGAGCCGCCAGGGCCTGGACGAGGCGCTGCACACGGTGCAGCTCAAGGGCCTGTTTGACGGCACCCGCACCGCCGACGAGACCGCCGGCAAGCCGCATCCGCTGATGCTGCAGCAGCTGATGCGCGAGTTCGGCGCCGTGCCCGAGCGCACGCTGATGATCGGCGACACCACGCACGACCTGCAGCTGGCGATCAACGCCGGCACCGCCAGCGTGGCGGTGAGCTACGGCGCGCACGAGCGCGAGGCCTTCACGCCGCTGGGCCCGCTGCACGTGGCGCACAGCACCGCCGAGCTGGGCGACTGGCTGCTGCAGCATGCCTGAGCCCGGCGTGCCGGTGCCGCAGCCGTTGTGCCCGTCGGCCGAGCTGGTCGAGCGCGGCAAGGCGGTGGTCTTCGACGTGCTGCTGTGGGGCCAGCCGGCTCGCGCCTTTGCGCTGCGCTTCGACGGCCAGCTGGTGGGCTACATCAACCGCTGCGCCCATGTGCCGGTGGAGATGGACTGGCAGCCCGGCGAGTTTCTCGACCATGACAAGCGCTGGATCGTCTGCTCCATCCACGGCGCCAGCTACGAGCCGGCCGACGGCCGCTGCGTGGGCGGCCCCTGCGGCCGCGGCAAGCTGATCCGCCTGACGATGGCCGAGCAGGACGGCCAGGCCTGTTGGTATCCTTCCGCCGATGTTCGCCCGGTGTTGTTCGACGAACCCGCTGCCCCCTGAAAGCCCGACATGACCCCGCCCGACAACATCCCCGACGCCTCGTCACCCGCTGGTGCTGGCAGTGCCGGCCCCGCCGCGGCGCCGGCCATGCTGTCCGTGCAGCGGCCGGTGCTCGAGCACACGCTCGAGTCGCTGGCCCGCGAGATGATGCAGGAGCGCCGTGCCGAGCGCCGCTGGCGCATCTTCTTCCGCCTGGCCTGGCTGGGCCTGGTGCTGGGCGTGGCCTGGGTGCTGATGAGCGACCGCATGCACCACAACGCACCCAGCGGCCCGCACACCGCGCTGGTGGAGCTGCGCGGCGAGATCGCGTCCGACAGCGAAGCCAGCGCCGAGCTGATGCTCTCGGGCCTGCGCAACGCCTTCGAGGACAGCGGCGCCCGTGCGGTGGTGCTGCGCATCAACAGCCCGGGTGGCAGCCCGGTGCAGTCGGGCATCATCAACGACGAGATCCGCCGGCTCAAGGCCCTGCACCAGAAGAAGGTGTACGCCGTGGTCGAGGAGGTCTGCGCCTCCGGGGCCTATTACGTGGCGGTGGCCGCCGACGAGTTCTACGTCGACAAGGCCTGCATCGTCGGCTCGATCGGCGTGCTGATGGACGGCTTCGGTTTCACCGGGCTGATGGACAAGCTGGGCGTCGAGCGCCGGTTGATCACCGCCGGCAGCAACAAGGGCATGCTCGACCCCTTCACCGCGCAAGACCCGACCCAGCGCGCCTACGCGCAGGCGATGATCGACCAGGTGCACCGGCAATTCATCAAGGTGGTGCGCGAGGGCCGCGGCGCGCGGCTCAAGGAGACCCCCGACACCTTCTCGGGCCTGTTCTGGAATGGCGAGGAAGCCGTGGCGCTGGGGCTGGCCGACCATTTCGGCAACCTCGACTACGTGGCGCGCGAGGTGGTCAAGGCCGAAGAGGTGATCGACTACACGCCGCATGACAATGTGGCCGAGCGGTTGGCCAAGCGCTTCGGCGCGGCCATCGGCGAAGGTGCGGTGCGCGCCGTGGGCGGGCTGTCGCGCCTGCGCTGACGAGGCGGCGCCGCAGCAGCACCGCGTGTCGCGACGATGGCGGGGACGACGGGCATGAAGCGCTCACCTGGCCGCGGCGCACGCATCGCCCCAGACCGCCCACGGCCGGCCGCGCGGGCGCGCGCATGGGCGGGTGGGCTGCTGTTGGCGGTGATGCTGGCCGGACCGTTGGCCGGCTGTGGCAAGGGACCGCAGGATCGGCTGGCTCAGGCCCGCGAACTGATGGCCAGGCAGGACCGCGCCGGCGCGTTGATCCAGGTGAAGGGCTTGCTTCAGTCCCACCCCGACCTGGGCGCTGCCCGGCTGCTGCTGGGTGAGCTGATGCTCGTCGGCGGTGATCCGGTGGCCGCCGAGATCGAACTGCGTCGCGCGCTCGAACTTGGCCACGCCGAAACCGAGGTGCTGCCGCTGCTGGCGCGCGCCATGCTGGCGGCCAACCAGCCCGCGCTGCTGGTGGCGCAGTTCGGCCGGGTGAACCTGCCCGACGGGCTGGCCGCGGCGCAGCTGAAGTCGGCCGTCGCCGAGGCCGAAGCCACCCTGGGTGATCTGGAGGCGGCGCGCAGCAGCCTGGAGTCGGCCCTGCGCGCATCGCCGGATTTCGCACCGGCGCAGGTGCTGCGCGCCCGGGTGACCGCGGTGGGCGGCGATCTGGCCGGCGCGCTGACCCAGGTGGCGCAGTTGTTGGCCGGGCAACCGGGCAATGCCGATGGCTGGGTGCTCAAGGGCGACCTGCTGGCGCGGCTGCAGGGCGGCGAGGCCGAGGTGCGCAAGGCCTACGAGCAGGCGCTGGCGGTGCGGCCGGACCATGCCAACGCCCACGCGGCGCTGGTGGCCATGCACCTGGATCAGCGTGACGCCGCGGCGGCACGCACCCGGCATGCGGCCATGCGCAAGCTGCTGCCCCGACATCCGCAGACGCTGCTGTTCGAAGGGCAGATCGCCCTGCTCGACGGTGATCTGCCGCGCGCGCGCGAGCTGTTCCAGACCTTGCTGAGGGTGATGCCCGAGCACGGCGTGCTGCTGCAGTCGGCCGGCGCCGTCGAGCTGCGACTGAACGCCCCGGTGCAGGCCGAGGTGCTGTTGTCCAAGGCGGTGCAACTGATGCCCGACAGCCTGCCGGCGCGGCGCCTGCTGGCCCAGAGCCAACTGGCGCTGGGCCAGCACGACCGGGCGCTGGACACGCTCGATCCGCTCATCGGCACCGAGCGTGCCGATGCCGAGGCCCTGACGCTGGCCGCCCAGGCGCAAATGCAGGCGGGGCGCGCGGCGGCGGGCGCGGCGCTGTTCGACCGCGTCGCGCGCCTGCGCCCCGACGACCCGAAGATCCGCACCGCGGTGGCGCTGGCGCGGCTGGCGCGGGGCCAGGCCGAACCGGCGTTGGCCGAACTGCGCGCGGTGGCTGCTGCCGACACCGGCACCACGGCCGATCTGGCGCTGATCGCGGTCCTGCTGCGGCGCCAGGACGCTGCGGCCGCGCTGAAGGCGATCGACCTCCTGGCGCGCAAGCAGCCCGATCAACCGATGCCCGCCCTGCTGCGCGGGCAGGTGCTGTTGCAGCAGCGTGATCCGCCCGCCGCGCGCCTGGCCTTCGAGCAGGCACTGGCGCGCGACGCGGGCTACTTTCCGGCGGTGGCGGCGCTGGCGGCGCTGGACCTGCGCGATCAACAGCCCGACGCGGCCCGCGCGCGCCTGGAGGCGTTCGTCAAGAGCCATCCCCGCAGCGCCGAGGCACGTCTGGCGCAGGCCGAACTGGCGGCCCGCGGCGGCGCCAACCGCGAGGCGGTGGCGGCCCTGATCGAACAGGGCATCAAGGCCAACCCGGTCGACCCGGGGTTGCGCCTGGCACTGGTGGACCACCACCTGGCCAGCGCCAATCCCGCGGCGGCCGAGGCGGCAGCCCATGCGGGCCTGGCGCGGCACCCCGACGATGCCGAGCTGATCCACCGGCTGGGCGTGGCGCAGCTGCAGTCCGGTGAGCATCAGCAGGCGCTGAGCACCTACAGCCGCCTGTCCACGCTGCAGGCCCGGTCGCCGGCCGGCCCGCTCGGGCTGGCCGAGGCTCAACTCGCCGCCAATGACCTGGGCGCCGCCCAGCGCAGCGTGAAGCGCGCGCTGGATCTGGCGCCGGCGCATCTGCCGGCGCAGCGCCTGGGCATCACCGTGGCCCTGCGCCAGAACCGGCCCGAAGAGGCCTTGGCGCTGGCCCGGCAGGTGCAGCAGCAGCAGCCCGACCGGGCGCTGGGCTGGCTGCTGGAAGGCGACATCCAGATCCAGCGGCGGCAATGGGAGCCGGCCATCGCCGCACTGCGCACCGCCGTCGGCAAGGCCGCGCCAGCGCAGGCTCCGGCTCGTCTGCACCACGCCCTGCACGAGGCCGGGCGCACGCGCGAGGCCGAGCAGCAGGCGGCCGCCTGGCTCCAGGCCCACCCCGGCGACGCGCTGTTCCTGTTCTACCTGGGCGACCTGGCCCTGGCCAGAAAGGACCTGCCCGAGGCCGAGGCGCGCTACCGCGCGGTGCTGGAGCGCCAACCCGAGCATGCGCTGGCGCTCAACAACATCGCCTGGCTGATGCTGCAGCAGCGCAAGCCCGGCGCGCTGGCCTTCGCCGAACGTGCGGTGCGCGCCGCGCCCGACCGGCCCGCGCTGCTCGACACCCTGGCCCTGGCCCAAGCGGCCGAGAACCAGGTGGCGCAGGCGGTGGCCACGCAGCAGCGCGCACTGGTCATCCGGCCCGACGATCCGGCGCTGCGGCTGAACCTGGCACGCCACCTGGCGCAGGCTGGCGAAAAGCGCAAGGCCAAGACCGAACTCGACCGGCTGGTCGCACTGGGCGACCGCTTCGACCGGCAGGACGAAGTGGCGGCGCTGCTCAAGGGCCTGGGCGGTCGCTGACCCTGCGACGGCGCGGCTGCGCTGCCGGGCATGCGCAGCCGCGCCGTCGGGCGTTCAGCCGCAATCCAGCGCCGGCTCGCCCTCGCGCTTGTAGGCCACCACATGGTCGACCTGCAGACGGATGCCAATGCGTTCGCCGATGGCGTGGTTGTGGTGCGAGGGCACCAGCGACAGCACCGTCTGGCCGCTGGCCAGCTTCAGCGTGTAGAGGAACTCGGCGCCGCGGAAGGCCTTGGCCAGCACCTCGGCGGTGACCGGGCTGGCGTCGTCGTGCACGACGTCGTCGGGGCGCAGCAGCACGTCCACGCCGCAGCCGGCGTCGCACAGGTCGCCATGCTCGGTGCAGCGGATCGGCTCGGGGCTCTCGAGCACACCCAGTTCGACGCGGATGTGGTGGCCGCGCTGCACCGTGCCGGGCAGGAAGGCGCCCTGGCCGACGAAGTCGGCCACGAAGCGGTTGGCCGGCTGGTGGTACAGGTCGTAGGCGCTGGCCCATTGCTGGATGCGGCCGCCGGCCATGATGCCGATCTCGTCGGCAATGGCAAACGCCTCGTGCTGGTCGTGCGTGACCAGCAGCGCGGTGGTGCCGGCGGCCTTCAGCAGCAAGCGCAGCTCACCGCCCAGGCGCTCGCGCAGTTCGATGTCGAGGTTGGAGAACGGTTCGTCGAGCAGCAGCAGGCGCGGCGAGGGCGCCAGCGCCCGCGCCAGCGCCACACGCTGCTGCTGGCCGCCCGACAACTCGTGCGGGTAGCGCTTGCCGGTGCCGCCCAGGCCCACCGTCTCGAGCATCTGCTGCACACGCTGGTCGGCGTCGGGCTGGCCGCGCAGACCGAAGGCCACGTTGGCGGCCACGCTGAGGTGCGGAAACAGCGCATGGTCCTGGAACACCATGCCGATGCGCCGCTGCTCGGGCGGCAACTGGCCCTGCACGCTGCTGACCAGCACGCCGTCGAGCCGCACCTCGCCGGCGGTGACCGGCTCGAAGCCGGCGATCGCCCGCAGCACCGTGGTCTTGCCGCAGCCCGAGGGCCCGAGCAGGCAGCCCACCGTGCCACGCGCCAGCGACATCGAGAAGTTCTCGACCACGTTGCGCTTGCCGTAGGCCACGGCGATGCGGTCCAGTTGCAGCCAGGGAGACTCGACAGGATTCATGGAACCAGGATGATAGGGCGAGCCCGCTGCAGCCGCTTGCGCCGCCGTGGCGCCTGGCCGGGTCGGCCGGCCACGTGGATCGAGGCAACGAGGCGCGCCGATACACTGCGGCGAGCCCGTCGACTCGCCTGCCTCCGATCTTGCCCGTCCACCCTGAGACCCTGCCCCTGACCGTGCGGTCGCGCCCGGCCCCGGGCGCCTTGCGTGGGCGGCGCTGGTCGTGGCTGCTGGCCTTCGCGCTGCTCACCGCGGCGCTGGTGGCCGTGCCCATCCTGTCGGTGGGCTCGCATGTGTTTGCCGGTGGCACCGGCGGCACCTGGGCGCACCTGGCCTCCACCGTGCTGCCCGACTACATCGTCACCACGCTGTGGCTGTGCCTGGGCGTGGGCATCGGCGTGACCATGCTGGGCGTGGGCTCGGCCTGGCTGGTGACGCGGCACCAGTTCACCGGCCGCGCCACCTTCGAATGGGCGCTGGTGCTGCCGCTGGCGATGCCGGCCTACGTGGCCGCCTACACCTACACCGACCTGCTGCAGTACGTGGGCCCGGTGCAGACCGCGCTGCGCGAGGCCTTCGGCTGGCGACGCACCGACTACTGGTTCCCCGATGTGCGCAGCACCGGTGGCGCGGTGCTGATGTTCTCGCTGGTGCTCTATCCCTACGTCTACCTGATGGCGCGCACCGCCTTCATCGAGCGCGGCGGCGCCACCATCGAGGTGGCGCGCTCGCTGGGCCTCACCCCCTGGCAGGGCTGGCTGCGGGTGTCGCTGCCGATGGCGCGACCGGCGATCGCCGGCGGCGTGGCACTGGCGCTGATGGAGACGCTGGCCGATTTCGGCACGGTGAGCTACTTCGCGGTGCAGACCTTCACCACCGGCATCTACCGCGCCTGGTTCTCGCTGGGCGACCGGGTGGCCGCCGCGCAGCTGGCGCTGGTGCTGCTGGCCTTCGTGATCGCGGTGCTGGTGTTCGAGCGCCTGTCGCGCGGGCGCCGCCGCTTTGCCGAGACCGGCCAGCACCGCGGCGGCGCCCACCGCGCACCGCTGACGGGCCGCCGGGCGGCGCTGGCCTGGGTGGCCTGTGCGCTGCCGCTGGCCGGCGGCTTCCTGCTGCCGGCGGGCCTGCTGCTGCGCATGGCGCTGACCGAGGGCGATGCGCAGTTTGGCGAGCGCTTCGTGCGCCTGGCCGGCAACAGCGTGCTGCTGGCCGGGCTGACCGCCTTGCTGGCGGTGGCGCTGGCGCTGCTGATCGGCTATGCCGCGCGGGTGCACCGCGGCGGCGCGATGCGCTGGGCGCACCGCATCGCGGGGCTGGGCTATGCGCTGCCCGGCTCGGTGATCGCGGTGGGCGTGCTGATCCCGGTGACCCGGCTCGACCACGCGCTGGCCGCGCTGGCGCAGCAGTGGTTCGGGCTGCAGCCGGGGCTGCTGATCACCGGCGGCATCGCCGCGCTGGTGTACGCGTGCCTGGTGCGTTACCTCACCGCGGCGATGCAGGCGGTGGACGCCGGCCTCGCCAAGATCACCCCCAGCATGGACCAGGCCGCGCGCAGCCTGGGCCACACGCCGGCGCAGACGCTGCGGCGCGTGCACCTGCCGCTGCTGCGCGGCAGCATGCTCACCGCCGCGCTGCTGGTCTTCATCGACGTGATGAAGGAGCTGCCGGCCACGCTGGTGATGCGCCCGTTCAACTTCGACACGCTGGCCCCCCAGGCCTACACGCTGGCCGCCGACGAGCGCCTGGCCGAGGCCTCCACCGCCGCGCTGGCGATCGTGGCGGTGGGCCTGCTGCCGATGGTCTTCATCTGCCGGCAGATCGCCAAGGGGCGCGCGGTCGGTGCCAGTTGAACGCGCAGAATCTGCGGCTTGTGCCTGATCGGAGCCTCAACATGGCCACGGACCTGAACGCCGCCTACCCGCGCCCCGCCCACCTTGCCCCGGCCGAATGGGCCGCGCGTGTGCAGCTGGCCGCGGCCTACCGCATCTTCGACCGGCTGGGCTGGACCGAGCTGATCTACAACCACATCTCGCTGCGCGTGCCCGGCGAGCCGGGGCACTTCCTGCTGAACCCCTTCGGCCTGCACTACAGCGAGGTCTGCGCGTCCAACCTGGTGAAGGTGGATGTGCGCGGCAAGATCATCGGCGACAGCGCCTGGCCGATCAACCCGGCGGGCTTCACCTTCCACGGCGCGATCCACGAGACCCTGCCCGACGCGCACTGCGTGATGCACGTGCACACCACGCCGACGATGGCGGTGTGCTGCCTCGACGAGGGCCTGAGCTTCACCAACTTCTACGCCGCGCAGCTGTATGGCAAGGTGGCGTACCACGACTTCGAGGGCATCACGGTGCACCTCGACGAAGGACGGCGCATCCTGGCCAGCGCCGCCGGCAATCCGGTGCTGCTGCTGCGCAACCACGGGCCGGTGACCATCGGCTTCAGCCTGGCCAATGCCTTCGGCCTGATGTGGCTGCTGCAGCGCGCCTGCGAGGTGCAGGTCACCGCGATGGCGATGGGCCGTCTGCGGCCGATCGCGGCACCGGTGCTGGAAGGCTGCGTGCGGGACTCGCTGAACTTCAACCCGACCTTCGGCGCCGGGCAGGACGCCTTCGACGCGATGCAGCGGCTGGTGGATCGGGCCGATCCGTCGTACCGCGGCTGAGCGGCGGGCTGCGTCCCATCGGCGTTATCAGCGCGCCACGTCTTCCAGCACCGCGCACTGGTCGTACTGCGTCAGCCGGGGCGGCTGGTCGGGGTCGGCGTATTCGATCAGCACGTACACCGTGTACAGGCAGCCCCAGCCGTTGTAGGTGGCCCGGAAGCCGTTGCCCGCGCCGGCCGACAGCAGCTTGGTGACGAAGGTCGAATTGTTCATGTAGTAGCTGATCTGAGAGGCCGACTTCAGCACGCCCTTCAGGCTGTCGGCGGTGGGGTACAGGTCGAAGCGGTAGACCGCCTTGCCGTCGGGCGTGCGCCAGCCCATCGCCGTGCGCGACGCGCCGAAGCGCAGCGCCGGGTCGGGCTGCACGGTGTCGGCCAGTTGCTGGATGGTGGCCGCGTCGCCCGTCAGGAAGGCCCGCTTGAGGCGGTTGGTGTTGGTCAGCCGCTCCAGCAACTGCACCGACTCGTCGCGCGCCTGCTCGGCCTTGGCCTTCTCCTGCAAGGCCTGCGCCGCCGCCGCGGCCGCCATCTTGCCCGCCGCATGCGCCTCTTCGGCGCGCAGCCGGGCGATGTGGGCCTGTGCCGCCACCTGGCGGCGGTTGTACTCGGCCCAGACCAGGCCGGCCAGCAGCGCCGGCAGCAGCACCAGCACCGCCTGCAGCAGCCGCTTGCGTGATTGCAGCGCCTGCACCTCAGCCTGCAGCCGGGCCTCGCGCTCCTGCTGGGTGCGCCGCTGCATCGCCTCTTCGGCGGCCTCGCGCTGGGCCAGGGCGGCGCGCTCGGTCTCCTCGCGCCAGGCCGCCTCGCTGGCCTGCAGGAAGGCCAGCGCGCGCGCGAAGTCGTCCTCGCTGCCGTAGCGGCGTGCCCAGGCCGCACGCGGTGCCTCGTCGCGCTGCCATTGCAGCGCCCGCTCCAGATCGGGGTTGCGCCACAGCGCGGCTTGCTGCGGCCACAGCAGCGCGGTCTGGCGCAGCCGCTGGTACAGCGCGGCCGAGCGTGATTCCCGCTGCACCCACTCGCGCAGCGTCGACCATTGCCGGATCAGCGACTCGTGCGACAGGTCGATCACCGTGTCGGGGGTCAGCTCGGCGGGCCAGCCCGGCACGATGAAGGTGCGGCCGTCGCGGCGGAAGGCGTCGATCACCCGGGCCATCGTGGGGATGTCGGTGCCGGCGGCCTCGCACAGGTCGGCCAGGCGCGTCGGGCGGCGCGTCTCGCGGTAGTCGGCCAGGCGCTCGCAGAGGCCGCGGAACAGCTGCTGCGCCACGGCCTGGTCGCCTTCGTGCGCGGCCAGCGTGGCGTAGGCCTGGTCGGCATGCAAGGACAGCGCCTGCACCATGCCGCCCACCGACAGGTAATGCGGCAGGTCGATCGGGCCCTGCGCCCCGGCGGCATGCCAGGCGTCCCAGGTGCGCATCAACGCGTGCTGCTGCACGGGCAGGGCGTCGGGGTCGTCGCCGGCGTCGTTGAGCAGGCGCTGCGTCAGGCGCGGCGCGATGGTGGCGCCGCTCACCGCCACCGGCCCCTCGATGGTGGCGCGGCGCTGGTCGCGGCCCAGCCGCGGCACCAGGTACTGGCCGTCGTTCAGCGTCTCGGGCAGGTCGCGAAATCGCGCGCAGTCGCCGAGAAAATCCGAGCGCATCGTCAGCACGATGTAGATCGGCAGGCCGGTGGCGCGCGCCGCCTCGATCAGCAGGTTGACGAAGGCGCTGGCCTCGTCGGCGGCCGGTGTGCCGGCGCTGCCGTCGCCCGCGGCCTGGCCCAGGCCCTGGAAGCGGAACAGCTCCTCGAACTGGTCGACCACCACCAGCAGGTTCTCGTGCGGTGCCAGCCGGGCCTGGCGGAAGGCGTCGATCAGGCCCAGCCCGCTGCGCCGCAGCACGGCCTCGATCAGCGGCGTGCGCAGCGTGGCATCCACCGCCTCGCCGCCCAGCACCGCCGGGTCGGCCAGCGCCGCCGCCAGATGGTGGATGGGGTGGTTGCCCGGGCGCATCACCGCAAAGCGCCAGAACGAGCCGGCGCCCGCCATGAAGCCGCCTTCGAGCATCGGCAGCAGCCCGGCACGCACCAGCGACGACTTGCCGCTGCCCGAGGTGCCCACCACCGCGACGAAGCGCTGGCGCGCCAGCCGCGCGACGATCTGCGCCGACTGGCCTTCGCGGCCGAAGAACAGGTGCGTCTCGTCGGCCTCGAAGGGCCGCAGCCCGGGGAAGGGGTTGCGCAGCGCCGGCGTGCCGGGCGGCGGGGGGGTGCTGGGGTCGGTGGCCATGGCCTGGGCGACGGTGGCTCAGTGGCGCCGCAGCAGGCCTTCGAGCTGCTCGGTGGCCCCCGCGCCGCGCAGCACCACCACGTCGGGCGGCACGTCGAAGTCCAGCTTGGCCGGCGTGTCCGGCGGCACCACCACGACGAACTTGCCCTGGTAGGGCCGGTCACGTCCCCAGCCCGGCGCCTGCAGGGCCTCGCGCAGCTTGCCGCGCACCCAGGCCTCGCGGGTCTGGCCCCACACCACCACCACCACGTCGCAGCCCAGCAGGTTGGCCTTGTTCTCCTCGAGCAGCTCGTCGGTGGTGCCTTCGATCGACGGCCGGGTGACGGCAAACCCCAGCGCCACCAGCGCGTCCTTCAGCGGCTTGGTGTCGGCGCGGTCGACCGGATCGCACACCAGGTAGACGGCGGTGGCGGCCGCGCCGTCGGCCGTGGCCACCGGCGCGGGCGCCGCGGCCGGCGGTGGGCGCAGCCGGTCGATCAGCAGCGACTTCAGCTGCTCGATCGACGAGCGCACGAACTCGGCGCGATCGCGTTCGAAGGCAGCCTGCTCCAGCCGGTCGATGAACTCGCGCTGCCGCGGCTCGGTCACCCCGTCGGCGGTGACCTCGGGCGGCGACCACAGCAGGCTGCGCAAGGGCCCCGGCTGTGCCAGCGCCAGATCGGCCTGCAGCACCACGCCGGAGGCGTCGGCGCCCTCGGGGATCGAGCCGTAGCGCGCGCCCACCAGGTGCACCGACAGCTGGGCCTGCTGCAGATCGGCGCGCACCGCCGCGGCATAGGCCTGGGCCTCTTCGGGCGGCTCGCCGTCGGGCAGCACGCGGCAGCCGCGGTCTTCCAGCTCACGCTGCAGCGCCTCGCGCAGGTCTTTCATGTCGCTGGCGGTGCGGGCCAGGTAGACCACCGGCTGGGCCGACGCTGCGGCACCCGCGACCGGCGCATCGTCGGCGCTGTCGAGCAAACGCTTGATGGCCAGTGCGATGTCGTCGGCGCGCTGCCAGTACAGCCCGGCCTTGCCGGGGTCGAGCAGCACGTCGCGGTCGACGCCGCCGTCGTCGACGTAGTACAGCTCGTAGCCGGTGGTGCCGTCGACCTCGGGGATCAGCGCCGGCAGGTCGACGAAGCGGCGCAGGTCGGCCCGGTCGATGGCGCGGCGGTAGACCTTGACGATGCGGCTGAGGTGGTCCACCTGCAGGTCGCCACGCTCGAGGTGGCGCTGGCCGAAGGCCTGCAGCTCCTTGCGGCAATAGGCCGACGACAGGTAGTGCTGCGACAGCACGGTGACGAAGATCGCCGAGCGGTCGAGCTGCTGCTCGATCTGCGCGTCGAACAGCTCGTTGCCGGTCAGCCGGCGCTTGTCGCGCCACACCTCGACACGGCCCGGGCCGATGCGCTGGCCGATGGACGAGCGCAACGCGGTCTCGAACTCCTCGACCCAGCGCCGGTTCTGCGGGCCATAGGGTTCGTCATCGCGGTGGCTGTAGCTGAGGAACACCTGTTGCAGCGGCATCGGGCAAGTGTGTCCACTGCCGTGGGGGCTGTCAAACGCCGCGGGTCAGCGCACCGCGATCGGGTCCGCCGCGCCCGGTCCGCGGTCAGAACTTCATCTTCACCACCCCGCCGAGGGCCCAGGCGCGCAGGCGCGGGCTGGCCGCATCGGCGCGCGGCCAGAAGTGGCCGACGATCACCTCGCCGAGCAGCCAGTCCTTGTAGACCGGCTGCTGCCACTTGGTTTGCAGGCCATAGTCGGAGATAGCAACCCCCGACCCCTGGACGCCGCTGAACAGCGCCTCGAACGACAGCAGCCGCTGCGGGCCCATCAACTGGTAGGCACCGAGGTTGCTGGACCAGTCGAAGTGGCGCGCGCGCTGGGTGATGGTGGCCGAATTCAGCCAGCGGCCGGCCAGCGTCGGCGAGAAGGCGTGCTCGTAGGACAAGGCCGTCGTCGACCCGACATGGTCGTCGAGGGTCCAGAACAGCGTCTGGCGAAAGTCGATCAGGTCGGCGCTGGCCAGTTGCCAATGCTGGCGGTAGCGCACCTGGGCGTACGGCTTCAGGCCGCCGCGAAAGCCGAGCCGGAAGTCCACCCCGTCGTGCAGCGCCACGCCCAGGCCGGCGAAGAACGAGCGATCGGCGGCGCGCTCGCGCAGCAGGCGCTGCTGGCGCGAGAAGGCACCGGGCTTGTCGGTGATCACCTCGCGTGGATCGTCACGGCCCAGGAACAGGTAGGTGCTGTCCTCGACGTTGGGCAGGCGGAACCGCGCATTCAGGCGCAGGCTCAGGTCGGGTGTCTCGTGCTGACGTGTCGCCAGACCCAGGCTCAGCCGGCCGTCGCTGACCTTGCCGCCGTCCGAGAAGGGCTTGTCGCCGAACCAGCTGTCCACGCCCCGCGCCAGCCACTCGGTGCTCGAGCGGACCGAGCGCCGGGCCGATTCCACCGCGTTCTCCCCGTCCGTCGGCGCGGGTGCGGCCGCTGGTGCCGCCGCGGTGGGCCGTGCCGGCGGCGGCGCCGGTGCGGTTGGCGCTGCGGGCATCGATGTGCAGGCGCCCAGCGCCAGCAG
>JAURXG010000644.1 GCA_030654555.1 Aquabacterium sp. | reverse complement strand
GCATCGGCCGCACCTTCGGCGCGCGGCTGCTGCGGTGCCTGCGCACGCTGCCCGGCGCGGGCCTGCTGCTCGCGCTCGCGGGTGAGCTGGCGGCGGCGGGTGAGTTCTTCCTGCGCCAGCTGGCGGTGTTCTTCGCTCAGCTCGCCGGCGGCCTGGCCGTCGAGGTCGAAACGGTGCTCGGCCTTGCTCAGGGCGATCAGGTAGCTGGTGCTGCCGGTGTAGCGCCTGAAGAACGCGGACAGCGCGCCCTTGCTGAACACACCCGGCGCGCGCTCCTTGATGTCGGCCTGGATGCGCAGCTTCAGCGGCTTGGCCGGGCCACCGAACAGCGCCGGGAAATGCTGCTTGAGCAGATCGGCGCAGGCGGCCAGGCTCATCTCCGGCGCGCGTGAGGCGGCGGCTGGCGGCGGTGCGGCGCCAGCGTCGGTGGATTCGGCTGTCTCGACGGGGGCTTGCGGCGCCGGCGTTTTGTCCGCCGCGCGGCCTTCGGCGGGCGGTTCGGTCGCGCCAGCGGCCGGCTCGGGGGCCGAGGTGTCCGCCTGGGCATCGGTGCCGGTCGGCGGGCTGGCGACGGGCTCGGCCGCTGGCGTCGCGTCGGCGGCGTCGACGGGCGCTGGCGCCTGGGTGTCGTGCGGCTCGGTGGTCACCGGTGCGGCATCGGCGGGCGTCGTCGGGTGGTCTGGCGTGAGGGGCATGAGAAGCGCCGCGGGGGCAGCAGGGCAACAAGGCAATCGCGCATTGTCGCCTGGGTGGGCGGTCGCTGTCGCGCCGCCACTGCGCGGCCGGATCAGCCCGGCTGGGCGCCTGGCCGGTGGCGGCGCGCCACCCAGTAGCGCGCGCCTTGCGGGCCGTAGCGCTCGGCATGCGGCACGCCGGCGTCGAGCTCGAAGCGGTCGCCGATCTGCAGGTGGCGTACCTGGTCGCCGACCGTCAGCCAGAACTCACCGTCCACCACCCGCGCCGAGACGTCGAACGCATGGCTGTGGGTGTCGAGCCAGGTGTCGGGCGCCCATTGGCGTTCGATCACCTCGTCGAAGCCCTGAGCGCGTGCGGTGGTCTCGAATTGCGCGAAGGTCGGTTCGGTCATGCGGGGCTCCGGTTGGCGTGGGTGGGCAGGCGCGCAGTATCGCCAGCGGGCGGATCCGACGCGCCTGCATGGGCCGGAAGGGCAGGACGGTGCAGGGGTGGCGTGGATCCGTGGACGGCTGCGGGTTTGTCCTGAGTCGCCTTGACTTGTGTCAGCCAGAACGCGCCGTTGATAATCGACCGACCGGACGGTCGGTTTTGTCCGGATTCCCGACCGACGCATCCCCGCACCGCCCGCCGCGCCCCGAACACCCCCGCCCGCCGCCCCCCATGCCATCCATCCCGAACCCGCCCGATCCGCAGCAACTGGCCGAACAAGTGCGCGACGCGATGTGGCAGGGCGACCACGCCACCAAGATGCTGGGCATGGCCATCACCGAGGTGGGCCCGGGTCGTGCGGTGATCCAGATGACCGTGCGCCAGGACATGCTCAACGGCCATGCCATCTGCCACGGCGGGCTGATCACCACGCTGGCCGACTCGACCTTCGCCTTTGCCTGCAACAGCTACAACGAGCTGACCGTGGCCTCGGGCTTCACGGTCGACCTGCTGGCCCCGGGCCGGCTGGGCGACGTGCTGACCGCCACCGGCACCGAGGTGTCCAAGGCCGGCCGCACCGGCGTCTACGACATCGAGGTGCGCAACCAGCGGGGCGAGCGCATCGCCGTGTTCCGCGGCCGCAGCTACACGATGCGCGGCAAGCCGGTGATCCCGCCGGCCTGACCCGCCTGACCTCGACATCCCCCGATTGCCCAGGAGACCGCCCGATGCCCCCTCGCCATCCCGCCCCCGGCGATCTCGAGCCGATCGAGACCGCCAGCCGCGACGAGATCACCGCGCTGCAGCTGCAGCGCCTTCGCAGCACGCTGCAGCGCGCCTACGACCATGTGCCGCATTACCGCCAGGCGTTTGATGCGGCCGGCGTGCAGCCGGGCGACCTGAAGACGCTGGGCGACCTGGCGAAGTTTCCGTTCACCGGCAAGAAGGACCTGCGCGACAACTACCCCTTCGGCATGTTCGCGGTGCCGCGCCAGCAGGTGCTGCGCATCCATGCCTCGTCGGGCACCACCGGCAAGCCGACCGTGGTGGGCTACACCCGCAACGACATCGACACCTGGGCCGACCTGGGTGCGCGCAGCATCCGCGCGGCCGGCGGGCGCGCCGGCGACATGGTGCACGTGGCCTACGGCTACGGCCTGTTCACCGGCGGGCTGGGCGCGCACTACGGCGCGGAGCGGCTGGGTTGCACCGTGGTGCCGATGTCGGGCGGCCAGACCGAGAAGCAGGTGCAGCTGATCACCGACTTCAAGCCCGACATCATCATGGTCACGCCCAGCTACATGCAGGTGATCATCGAGGAGTTCCGCCGCCAGGGTCTGGACCCGGCGGCGATGTCGGTCAAGGTCGGCATCTTCGGCGCCGAGCCCTGGACCGAGGCGATGCGCCGAGAGATCGAGACCGCCGCCGCCATCGACGCGGTCGACATCTACGGCCTGAGCGAGGTGATGGGCCCGGGCGTGGCCAGCGAGTGCGTCGAGAGCAAGGACGGCCCGGTGATCTGGGAAGACCACTTCTACCCGGAGATCATCGACCCCGAGACCGGCGCGGTGCTGCCCGATGGCAGCGAGGGCGAACTGGTCTTCACCTCGCTGACCAAGGAGGCGCTGCCGATCATCCGCTACCGTACGCGCGACCTGACGCGGCTGCTGCCGCCCACCTCGCGCGCCTTCCGGCGCATGGGCAAGATCGTCGGCCGCTCGGACGACATGCTGATCATCCGCGGCGTCAACCTGTTCCCGACCCAGATCGAGGAGATCGTGCTGCAGCACGGCCAGCTGGGCGGCCAGTACCAGCTGGTGGTCACCCGCAACGGCCAGCTCGACAAGCTGAAGGTGCGCTGCGAGCTGCTGCCCCCGCATGCGCGCGCCGATGCCAACGAGATCGGCCGCACGCTGGAGCACCGCATCAAGACGCTGTGCGGCGTCAGCTGCAAGGTCGAAGTCTGCGCTCCCGATGCACTGGAACGCACGCTCACCGGCAAGGCACGCCGCGTGATCGACCAGCGCAAGTTATGACCACCCCCGAAGCGCCTTCGGCGGCCTTGCAGGCCGCACAGGGCCGGAGGCCCTGTCCTTCGGCAGGCACAAACGGCAGGCCGTTTGTGTCCGGCCTCAGCCCCCTCAAGGGGGCGACACCAGTGGCCCGGCAGAGCCGGTTCCACGGCGTCCGTTGGGTTCAGGCCCGCGCTTCTCTTGGACTTTTGGAGATCTGAGCATGTACACCCAAGCGATGGACACGATGGGCAAGGAGATGGCCGAGGCGCCCAAGGCGCTGCGGTCGGCCGAGGAGCTGGCGCTGCAGGAGCGCTTCGACGCGCGCATCGACGAGGGCGGCTTCATCGAGGCCAAGGACTGGATGCCCGAGAACTACCGCAAGACGCTGCTGCGCCAGATCAGCCAGCATGCGCACTCCGAGATCGTCGGCATGCTGCCCGAGGGCAACTGGATCGGCCGTGCCCCCACGCTCAAGCGCAAGGCCATCCTGCTGGCCAAGGTGCAGGACGAGGGCGGCCATGGCCTGTACCTGTATGCCGCGGCCGAGACGCTGGGCAGCACCCGCGACCAGCTCATCGACGCGTTGCACACCGGCAAGGCCAAGTACAGCAGCATCTTCAACTACCCCACGCTGAGCTGGGCCGACATCGGCACCATCGGCTGGCTGGTGGACGGCGCGGCGATCATGAACCAGGTGCCGATCTGCCGCTGCAGTTACGCGCCCTATGCGCGGGCCATGATCCGCATCTGCCGGG
>JAURXG010000640.1 GCA_030654555.1 Aquabacterium sp. | reverse complement strand
ACAGTGGTCAGATAGAAGCCGCCGCCCTTGCTGTTGAACGCGGTCATCGCCCGCGTGCCGTTGATGCCGACCAGCCAGTCGGCTTCGCTGCGGCTGCGCGCGGCGTCGGCCAGGCCCAGCATCTGCTGGTCGCTGCGCAGGTGCTCGAAGCCGTCGCGGATGGCCTGCGGCGTCATGCTCTGCAGCCACAGCCGGCGGATCGGCTTGGCCAGCGGCGTCTTCAGGTTGTCGGCATATTGAACGATCAGCCGGAAGATCAGCTCGCCCTCGCGGCCCGCGTCGCAGGCGTTGATCAGGTCGCCCACGTCCTTGCGCTTGACCAGCTTGACCAGCGCGTTGAGCCGGCTCTTGGCCTTGTCGATGGGCGCCAAGTCGAAGTGCGGCGGCACCACCGGCAGGTGGGCAAAGCTCCACTTGCCGCGCTTGACGTCGTATTCATCGGGCGCCTTGATCTCCACCAGGTGGCCCACGGCCGAGCTGACCACGTAACGCTCGTTCTCGAAGTGGTCTTCGTGTTTCTCGAACTTGCCCGCCACGGTGGTCAGCGCGCGCACGATGTCCTGCGCCACGCTGGGCTTCTCGGCAATGATGAGGGTCTTGCTCATGGGTCTGATCGAATCCTTTGGGAGGGGCGTTGCAGGCCATGCCTACAATCCGCCGCTTTCACGCGCGCGCCTGCACAGGTGTGCACACACGCGCCCATGGATTCACTTTAACGAATGAATGCTGCCGTGCAAGCCACCGTCCGCAAGACAGCCCGACCCGCCGCCCAACCCACGGCCACCCAGGCCAAGGCAGCCGAGCGGCTGCCCGGCAAGACCGGCGGGCGCCGCCTGCAGGTCAAGCGCAGCGGTGTGCATGGCCAGGGCGTCTTTGCGCTGCAGCCCATCAAGGCCGGCGAGACCATCATCGAGTACACCGGCGAGGTGATCAGCTGGCCCGAGGCCCTGCGCCGCCACCCGCACGACCCCAGCCAGCCCGACCACACCTTCTATTTCCACATCGACGACGAGCGGGTCATCGACGGCAAGGTGGGCGGCAACCTGTCGCGCTGGATCAACCATGCCTGCGACCCCAATGTCGAA
>JAURXG010000627.1 GCA_030654555.1 Aquabacterium sp. | reverse complement strand
CCGCTGGTGTTTTTGCAGAACATCACCGGCTTCATGGTCGGGCGCAAGTACGAGAACGACGGCATCGCCCGCGCCGGCGCCAAGCTGGTCACCGCCGTGGCCTGCGCCGCGGTGCCCAAGTTCACGGTGATCATCGGCGGCAGCTTCGGCGCCGGCAACTACGGCATGTGCGGTCGCGCCTACAGCCCGCGCTTCCTGTGGATGTGGCCCAACGCGCGCATCAGCGTGATGGGCGGCGAGCAGGCCGCCAGCGTGCTGGCCACGGTGCGGCGCGACGGCATCGAAGGCCGCGGCGGCCAGTGGAGCGCCGACGAGGAGGCCGCCTTCAAGGCGCCGATCCTGGCGCAGTACGAGGTGCAGGGCCATCCGTACTACGCCAGCGCCCGGTTGTGGGACGACGGCGTGATCGACCCGGCCGACACCCGTCGTGTGCTGGCGCTGGGCCTGTCGGCCAGCCTGAACGCGCCGATCCCCGAGACCAAGTTCGGCGTGTTCCGCATGTGATGCGGCGCCGCCCGCTGCGCCCCCGCCGCACCGCGCTCGACCGATGAACCCCGCCGCGCTCGACACCAGCCACCTGATCGCCCTGGCCGCCGCGCTGGGCTGGGCCAGCGGGCTGCGCCTGTACGCGGTGGTGTTCTTCACCGGCCTGGCCGGCGCGATGGGCTGGGTGCCCTTGCCCGCGGGCCTGCAGATCCTGCAGCACCCGCTGGTGCTGGCGGCGGCCGGCCTGATGCTGGCGGTGGAGTTCTTCGCCGACAAGATCCCCGGGCTCGATTCGCTGTGGGACGGGCTGCACACCTTGGTGCGCATCCCCGCGGGGGCGGCGTTGGCGGCGGCGGTGTTCGGCGGCGACCAGGCGGTCTGGGCCACCATCGCCGGTCTGGCCGGCGGCACGCTGGCGGCCACCAGCCATGTGGCCAAGGCCACCACGCGGGCGGCGGCCAACACCTCGCCCGAACCGTTTTCCAACCTGGCGCTGTCGCTGGCCGGTGATGCCGCGGTGCCCACGATGCTGTGGCTGGCGTTCACCCAGCCGCTGTGGTTTGCCGCCGCGCTGGTGCTGGCGCTGGTGGTCAGCGTGACGCTGATCGTGGTGTTGTGGAAGTTTTTGAAGACCCTGGTGCGCGGCCTGCGCAACCGCTTCGGCAGCCCACCCGCGGCGGCCTGATGGAGACGACGATGTTCAAGAAGATCCTGATCGCCAATCGCGGTGAGATCGCCTGCCGGGTGGCCGCCACCGCGCGCCGCATGGGCATCCGCACGGTGGCGGTGTACTCCTCGGCCGATGCCGATGCCCGCCACGTGCTGGCCTGCGACGAGGCGGTGCTGATCGGCGGCCCCGCGCCGCGCGACAGCTACCTGCGCGCCGACCGCATCCTCGAGGTGGCGAAGGCCACCGGCGCGCAGGCGGTGCATCCGGGCTACGGCTTCCTGTCGGAGAACGAGGCCTTCGCCCAGGCCTGCGCCGATGCCGGCATCGCCTTCCTCGGCCCGCCGCCGGCGGCGATCGCGGCGATGGGCAGCAAGTCGGCCGCCAAGACGCTGATGGAGAAGGCCGGCGTGCCGCTGGTGCCCGGCTATCACGGCGCCGACAACGATCCGGCGCTGCTGGCACGCGAGGCGCAGCGCATCGGCTACCCGGTGCTGATCAAGGCCAGCGCCGGCGGCGGCGGCAAGGGCATGCGGCGGGTCGACAAGGCCGAGGACTTCGCCGCGGCGCTGGCCTCGTGCCAGCGCGAGGCCAAGAACAGCTTCGGCGACAGCCATGTGCTGGTCGAGCGCTACGTGCTGCGCCCGCGCCACATCGAGATCCAGGTCTTCGGCGACAGCCTGGGCGGCTGCGTGCACCTGTTCGAGCGCGACTGCTCGGTGCAGCGCCGCCACCAGAAGGTGCTGGAGGAAGCCCCCGCGCCGGGCATGGCGCCCGAGCGCCGCGCCGAGATGGGTGCCGCCGCGGTGGCTGCCGCCCAGGCCGTGGGTTATGTCGGCGCCGGCACGGTGGAGTTCATCGCCGAGGAGGTGGACGACGGCGACCTGCGCTTCTACTTCATGGAGATGAACACCCGGCTGCAGGTGGAGCATCCGGTCACCGAGGCCATCACCGGGCTCGACCTGGTCGAGTGGCAGCTGCGCGTGGCCGCCGGCCAGCCGCTGCCGCTGCGCCAGGACCAGCTGACCATCACCGGCCACGCGATCGAGGCGCGCATCTGCGCCGAGAACCCGGACGGCGGCTTCCTGCCGGCCACCGGCAGGATGGACGTGCTGCGCTGGCCGCCGCATGTCTCGTTCGAACGGGGCGCCGTGCGGGTGGATGCGGGCGTGCGCGAGGGCGACGCCATCACGCCTTACTACGACTCGATGATCGCCAAGCTGATCGTGCACGGCGACACCCGCGCCCAGGCGCTGGCGCGGCTGGGCGCGGCGCTGGCGGCCACCCACATCGTCGGGCTCAACACCAACGTGGCCTTCCTGCGCCGGGTGGTCGAATGCGATTCCTTCGCCACCGCCGACCTGGACACCTCGCTGATCGAGCGTGAACGCGCCGTGCTGCTCGACCAAGCCCCGCTGGCGCTGGAGATCGCCGCCGCCGGCGTGGTGGCGCGTGCACTGGCCGACGACGCGGCCGCCGAGGGCGCCGAGCCCTGGTCGCGGCGCGTCGGCTGGCGCCTGCATGGCGCGGCGCGCCGGCTCTTCGACCTCGAACACGCCGGCGCGGTGCTTGCGGTGGAGGTGGCCGGG
>JAURXG010000626.1 GCA_030654555.1 Aquabacterium sp. | reverse complement strand
GCCGGCCACGGCGACGACGCGGCCCTCCGCCTGCAGTTTCTCGACCAGCTTGAGCGTGTCGGCGGGCTTCACTTCGCCGTGCACTTCGTCGATGCCAAGGCGTTGCCCCACGGCACGCGCCGTGGTTAGGCCGTCGCCGGTGGCCATCACGACGCGGATGCCGGCCTTGCGCAGTGTTGCCAGCGCTTCTGCCGTGGTGGCCTTCACCGGGTCGGACACGGCCAGGATGCCTGCGAGTCTGGCGTCGATGGCCAGGTGCATCACGCTGGCGCCCTGGGCGCGCAGTTCCTCGGCCTGTGCCGCCATCGGCGCCACGTCGACGCCGAGTTGCTCCATCAGCGCGGTATTGCCCAGGGCCAGCGCCTTGCCGGCGATGGCGCCGCGCACGCCGATGCCGGATGCGGAGTCGAATTGCTCGGGCTTGTCGAGCACGAAATTCTGCTCGCGCGCGGCCGCCACGATGGCTGCAGCCAGCGGATGTTCGCTGCCTTGGTCAAGACTGGCGGCGAGGCGCAAAACCTCGTCAGCTTCGAAACCGTCCGCGCCGATCGCCTTCTCGAAACTGGGCCGGCCTTCGGTCAGCGTCCCGGTCTTGTCGACGATGAGGGTGTCGACCTCGCGCAGGTTCTCGATCGCCGCGGCATCGCGGAACAGCACGCCATGCGTGGCGCCGCGGCCGGTGGCGACCATGATGGACATCGGTGTGGCCAGGCCCAGTGCACAGGGGCAGGCGATGATCAGCACCGCTACGGCATTGATCAGGCCGTAGACCCAGCTCGGCTCGGTCCCGAACAGGCCCCAGCCGAAGAAGGTCAGCAGCGCCGCCACCACGACGCCATAGACGAAGTAGCCGGCCACGGCGTCGGCCATGCGCTGCATCGGCGCGCGCGAGCGTTGCGCCATGGCCACCATCTGCACGATCTGCGACAGCACCGTGGCCGAGCCCACATGCTCAGACTGCATCACCAGCGCGCCACTGGTGTTGAGCGTGGCGCCGATCAGCTTGTCGCCCACGCGCTTGGTCACGGGCAGGGGCTCGCCGGTGAGCATGGATTCATCGAGGGCGCTGCTGCCCTCGACCACCACGCCGTCGACCGGCACCTTCTCGCCGGGCCGAACGCGCAGCTTGTCGCCGACGTGCACGTTGGCCAGCGGGATGTCCTCTTCTGATCCATCTGCCGCGATGCGGCGTGCCGTCTTGGGCGCCAGGCCCAGCAGCGACTTGATGGCCGCCGAGGTCTGCGAACGCGCCTTCAGTTCCAACAGTTGGCCCAGCAGCGTCAGCGAGATGATCACCGCCG
>JAURXG010000625.1 GCA_030654555.1 Aquabacterium sp. | reverse complement strand
GCGCTGGCCCGCGCCGCGTCGCGCGCCGGCGCTGCGGCCAGCGCGGCCGGCACGGTGCCTGCGGCCGCTGCACCGGTGGCGGCGTTTTTTGTGCAGGCCGGCGCCTACGCCCGGCCTGACGATGCCGACGCCCAGCGCGCCAAGCTGGCGATGCTGGGCCTGTCGGCCAAGATCACCGAACGCGAACAGGCCGGACGCACCGTCTACCGGGTGCGGCTGGGCCCCTTCGACACCCGCGAACCGGCCGAAGACGCGCAGGCCAAACTGGCCGGCGCCGGCATCGAAGCCAACCTGGTGCGCGTGGAACGTTGAACCTTGCGTGCACCGGCGCACTCCATCCTGCGTTGTGTCACTGTGCAAACCGTCGAGAGGACGTCGAAGATGAACCGTCGTGAATGGGCGCTGGGCGCCACCGCGCTGGCCGTGGCCGGTCTGTCGGGCCCGCTGCGGGCCCAGGGTGGGCCGGTCGAGGGCCGTGATTTCCAGCGCGTGGCGCAACCCGTGCCGGTGACGGGCGACAAGGTGGAGGTGGTCGAGTTCTTCGGCTACTGGTGCCCGCACTGCAACGCCTTCGAGCCGGCGCTGGACGCCTGGATCAAGAAGCTGCCGCCGCAGGTGCTGTTCCGCCGCATGCCGGTGGCCTTCAATGCGGCGCAGGAGCCGGCGCAGCGCCTGTACTTCGCGCTCGAGGCGCTGGGCCTGGTCGAGACGCTGCACCGCAAGGTCTTCGCCGCGCTGCACGTCGAGCGCAAGCGCCTGAACAACGATGCCGACATCCAGGCCTGGGCGCAGTCGGTGGGCGCCGATTCGGCCAAGATCCTCGACGCGATGAAGAGCTTCTCGGTGGCCACCAAGTCGCGCCAGGCGCGTGCGCTGTCCGAGGGCTACCGCATCGAGGGCGTGCCGACGCTGGGCATCCAGGGGCGCTGGATGACCTCGCCGTCGATCGCCGGCACGCAAGAGCGTGCGCTGGCGGTGGCCGACGCGCTGATCGCCCAGGCCCGCAAGGGCTGAGCGCGCACGGGAGGCCGGCGCCGCGGCCCGCAAGGGGCCGCCGAGTGCGACAGAATTCCCACACATCGCCGGGCCGCTCGGCCAAGACTTGCGTCTAGAATGATCTGCAAGTTTTGTGCCGATTGATGTTTACCCTGCGAATCCCTCCCCTGTTCATCGCGCTGCTGCTCGGCGTCGGCGGGATGGGTGCGTCGGCCGAAAAGGCCGACCGCGCCAAGCCGATGACGCTGGAGTCCGACCAGCCCTGCACCGTCAGCCTGCTCAAGCAGACCAGCGTGTGCAGCGGCAACGTGGTGATCAGCCAGGGCACGCTGCAGATCCGCGCCGACCGGCTGGAGCTGCGCGAGACGCCCGAGGGCTACCAGATGGCGCAGGCCACCGGTGTCGCCGGCAAGCCCGCCTCCTATCGCCAGAAGCGTGACGGCGTCGACGAGGTGGTCGAGGGCCAGGCCCAGCGCATCGACTACGACAGCCGTGCCGGCACGCTGCGGTTCCAGGGCGCGGCGGTGGTGCGGCGCCTGCGCGGCGCCACGGTGGCCGACGAGATCCAGGGCGCGCTGATCCTGTGGGACAGCGCGGCCGAGTCCTTCAGCGTGCAGGGTGGGGCCGCCACCGCGGCCAATCCGGGCGGGCGGGTGCGGGCGGTGATCACGCCGCGTGCGCCGGCCGATGCCGCCAGCGCGCCGGCCGCCGACGGCGCGGGTGCGCTGAAGCCGTCGGCCACGCTCGGGGACCGCCGATGACGGCCGTGCTCGACGCGGCCCGCCCGGCGACCAGCACCGCCCCTGACCTCAGCCGGCTGGAGGTGACCGGCCTGCAGAAGCGCTACGGCTCGCGCCAGGTCATCAAGGAAGTGCACCTGTCGGTGAACGCGGGCGAGGTGGTGGGCCTGCTGGGCCCCAACGGCGCCGGCAAGACCACCTGCTTCTACATGGTGGTGGGCCTGGTGCGCGCCGATGCCGGCACCATCCGCATCGACGGCGAGGAGGTGCAAACCAAGCCGATCCACCAGCGTGCCCGCATGGGCCTGAGCTACCTGCCGCAGGAGGCATCGATCTTCCGCAAGCTCACGGTCGAGGAGAACATCCGCGCCGTGCTCGAGCTGCAGATCGATGCCCGGGGCAAGCCGCTGGCGCCGGCCGTGATCAACGCCCGCCTCGAGGAACTGCTGCGTGACCTGAGCATCGAGAAGCTGCGCGATTCGCCGGCGCCGGCACTGTCGGGCGGCGAGCGGCGGCGCGTGGAAATCGCCCGCGCGCTGGCCACGCAGCCGCGCTTCATCCTGCTCGACGAGCCGTTTGCCGGCGTCGACCCGCTGGCGGTGCTGGAGATCCAGAAGATCATCGGCTTCCTGAAGCACCGCGGCATCGGCGTGCTGATCACCGACCACAACGTGCGCGAGATGCTGGGCATCTGCGACCGCGCCTACATCATCAGCGAAGGCCGGGTGCTGGCCGAGGGCACGCCGGCCGAGATCGTCGAGAACGCCGACGTGCGCCGGGTCTACCTCGGCGAACACTTCAAGATGTGACATGGTGCCCCCACGCCCGCTTTCGCTCGTTGCCCCCCATGGGGGTGCAGGCTGCGGACCGGCGAAGCCGGCTCCGCGCCTGACCTCGGCTGGATCGGTGCAACCGCCACGGCCGCTGCCGGCTGCGCTCAACCTGCACCCATGACATGAAACCGTCACTGCAGGTACGCCTGTCCCAGCATCTGGCGCTGACGCCGCAGCTTCAACAGTCGATCCGATTGCTGCAGCTGTCCACGCTGGAGCTGCACCAGGAAATCGAGCAGATGCTCGAGACCAACCCCTTCCTCGACACCGAGGAAGACCACGCACCGATGGAGTTCGGCCTCGAGCGGGTGACCGCCGCCGCCGACCAGAGCGCGCTGCGCGAGAAGGACAAGCTGTCCGAGCGCGAAGACGGCGGCGACGGCCAGGCCGGCAGCGACGATCCACCCGGCATGGACGCGGCCGAGTTCGGCGGCACCGAACGCGACGACTGGGAGAACGGCACCGAGCGCGACGATTTCGACGGCATCCGCGAACTGCCGTCCAACAGCCCGGCCACCCCCGGCAGCGGCGACCCCGACTTCGAACCGACCGAATCGGCCGACGCCGGCCCGTCGCTGCAGGATCACCTGCGCCGCCAACTGCTGGGCATGCGCCTGTCGCCCGAGGACGCGGCGGCGGTGATGGTGCTGATCGAGTCGCTGGACGAAGACGGCTACCTGGCCGACCCGCTCGACGAGATCGCCGAGCGCCTGGCCGACGGCATGGGCATCGCCGGCGACAACGACGAAGACGCCGAGCAGCGCGACGAGCTGATGGACCGGCTGCGCTGCGCACTGAAGTGGCTGCAGAGCCTGGAGCCCACCGGCGTGGGCGCCAGCGGCCTGGGCGACTGCCTGTGCCTGCAGCTGCGCGAGTTGCCCGCCAGCCGCGCGCGCGACGTGGCGATGGTGGTGTGCCGCAGCCACCTCGAGCTGCTGGCGCGCCGCGACATGAAGAAGCTGATGGCCGCCACCGGCGCCGACGAGGACACGCTGCGCGAAGCGCAGACGCTGATCGTCGCATGCGAGCCCAAGCCCGGCCGGCCGTTCACCA
>JAURXG010000254.1 GCA_030654555.1 Aquabacterium sp. | reverse complement strand
CCGACTCGGGCGGCTTCCAGGTGTGGAGCCTGGGCGAGATGCGCAAGATCAGCGAGGAGGGCGTGCGCTTCGCCTCGCCGGTGAACGGCGACAAGCTGTTCCTCACGCCCGAGGTCAGCATGCAGGTGCAGACGGTGCTCGACAGCGACATCGTGATGCAGTTCGACGAGTGCACGCCCTACGAGACCAAGGGCGCGCTGACCACCGAGGCCGAGGCGCGCCAATCGATGGAGCTCAGCCTGCGCTGGGCGCGGCGCTGCATCACCGAATTCGACCGGCTGCAGAACCGCAATGCGCTGTTCGGCATCGTGCAGGGTGGCATGTTCGAGCACCTGCGCCAGGAGTCGCTCGATGCGCTGGTGGCCATGGACCTGCCGGGTTATGCCATCGGCGGCGTCAGCGTGGGCGAGCCCAAGGACGAGATGCTGCGCATCATGGCGCACACGCCGCACCGCCTGCCCGCGCACAAGCCGCGCTACCTGATGGGCGTGGGCACGCCCGAAGACCTGGTCGAGGGCGTGGCCTGCGGCGTCGACATGTTCGACTGCGTGATGCCCACCCGCAACGCCCGCAACGGCCACCTGTTCACCCGCTTCGGCGATCTGCGCATCCGCAACGCCCGCTACAAGACCGATGCACGGCCCATCGACGAGACCTGCGGCTGCCACGCCTGCAAGACCGGGATCAGCCGCGCCTACCTGCACCACCTCGACCGGTGTGGCGAAATGCTGGGGCCCATGCTCACCAGCATCCACAACCTGCACTTCTACCTGCACCTGATGCGCGAGATGCGCGAGGCGCTGGACGCCGGGCGCTTCGCCGCCTGGCGCACCCAATTCAAGGCCGACCGGGCCCGCGGCGTCTAGCCGCCCCGCCCCGCCGGCACCCCACACCACCCGCGCGATCCGTCCCCCTCACACCGGACGCGCCCACCGGACCGCAACGCCCCATGGCGACCTCCCCCAAGACCCGGCGCAAGACGCCCCAGCAACCCGACACCAGCGCCACGACGGCCGACGCGGTCACCCCCCGTTCGACCCCGCCGGCGGCCAAGACCCGTGCCCGGTCGAAGCCGGCGCCCGCGGCAGCGGCGGTGGCGGTGGCGGCTGTG
>JAURXG010000615.1 GCA_030654555.1 Aquabacterium sp. | reverse complement strand
TTCGACCTGTACCTGAAGACGCGCCACACGATGAGCCTCTACCGGGGCCAGCACCGTGGCGTGGTCCTGTCCACCGCAACCCCGGTGGCCAACAGCATGGCGGAGATCCACACATTCCAGCGCTACCTGCAGCCCAACACGCTGGAGGCCCTGGGGCTGGAGCAATTCGACGCCTGGGCAGCGACCTTCGGCGAGACTGTCACCGCGCTCGAGATCGCACCCGACGGCAGCGGCTACCGCCTGAACACGCGGTTCGCGAGGTTCATCAACGTGCCGGATCTGATGGGTGTGTTCTGCGAACTGGCCGACATCCGCACACGCGAGATGCTGAATCTGCCGGTGCCGGACCTGAGGGGCCAGAAGCCCCGGACGGTGACCTGCCGGCCAAGCAGCGCGCTCAAGGCGTACGTGCAATCGCTGGTGCGCCGGGCGGAGCGGCTCAGGACCGACCGCATCGATCCGCGGGTGGACAACATGCTGAGCATCACCAATGACGGCCGCAAGGCTGCGCTGGACATGAGGCTCGTCGATGCGACCGCCCTGGCCGATCCCGAAGGCAAGGTGGTGAAGTGTGCCCACGAGGTGCACGAGATCTGGCAGCGAACAGCGGGCAGCAAGTGTGCCCAGCTCGTGTTCTGCGACCTGTCGACCCCGAAGGGCGGCAGGGAATTCAGCGTCTACGAGGACCTGCGGGACCACCTCGTCGAACGGGGCCTGCCCGCAGACGAGATCGCGTTCATCCACGACGCCGAAACGGATGCCCAGAAGGCAAGGCTGTTCCGCCGGGTTCGCGAGGGCTCGGTGCGTGTCCTGCTGGGGTCGACCCAGAAGATGGGGATCGGCACCAACGTGCAGAAGCGGCTTGTCGCCCTGCATGAACTCGACTGTCCATGGCGCCCCTGCGACGTGGAACAGCGGGAAGGCCGCATCCTGCGGCAAGGCAACGAGTGCGAGGAAGTGGAGATCGTGCGCTACGTCGCCGAGGGCAGCTTCGACGCCTACAGCTGGCAGACGGTGCTGACCAAGGCGAAGTTCATCGCGCAGGTGATGAGCGGCGACAAGGGCCTGCGTTCCATCGAGGACGTGGAACTCGCGACGCTGAGCTATGCGGAGGTCAAGGCGCTTGCCTCCGGCAATCCGAAGGTGATCGAGAAGGCCGGGGTGGATGCCGACATCGCGCGTTACTCGTCGCTTTTCATGGTGTGGCGCAACCAGCGCTATGCCAACGAGTCGGAAGTGGCGCACCTGCCGATGCGCATCGAAAGCAGCGCGAAGCTGCTCAGGGCGCTGACGACTGACGCCGACACGGCTGCCAGCCTGCTCAAAGCGGGAGACCTGGTGGCCACGGTCCATGGTCGAACGCACCGGGGTCTGGAAAGCCTGGGCGATGCCCTGCGGACGGTGATCAGGATGGCGCGCGCGAGCGTGTCGGCCCGGTCGACGGAGGAACTGCTGGGCACGGTCGGCAGCTTCGAGCTCTGGGTCTTCATCGGCCGCGAGTTCAACGACGTGCACCTGTATCTGAAGGGCGAAGCCATCCACAACTGCCGGTCCTGCCAGACGGGGCCGGCGCTGTACCAGGCGCTGCGCGACACGATCCTGGCCATGTCGGACCGGCGCCTGGAGACCGAGCGCAAGCTCGCGTCGACAGCGCGCCGGCTGGATGAACTGCGCGAGGAACTGGGCAAGCCGTTCGAGCACGAGGAACGGTTGACTGCACTCCTGGGACGGCAGCGCGCGCTGGCTGCCGAACTGGACCTCGACAAGGACGAGGCCGGCACCCAGGGCCTGGAAGCATCTGAAGAATCGCTGGCGGCCTGAGGCTGCCGTTCCGGCCCCATCGTGTCTGCGGTGGGGCCGCTCTTTTTCCGTGGACTCCAAGTGGCCATTGCGGGCAGCACCGGCATCGTCGATGTCGCAGGATCACTTGGTCGAAGCTGGTCAGATGAGCTGCTTTGCTTGACTGCGAATGAGGGCGGCGATCCAATGGTTTCGGCCGTTGCGTTTCGCTGCCAACGACGGTGAGGTTCGGCTGCAGGCCCCTGCTGACAACGCCACCTGTTCCGAACCCTGAGCAGCCGTTAGAGGTCGTGACCCTCCATCCGATAGAACCGACCCTGTCGGTCAAGCCGTCCCATCGGCTGACTCTGCATCGAGCACCACTCCTTTCAGGCCGCCCACTGGGCTCGTGCCGCTGCCGCGCTGTCCTTGCGACAGAGCGTCCTTGAATCTGCGCCGCGCGCGCAGGAAGCGCGCTGCTTCGCGGTGTTCCCTGGAACGTGACCACCCTTGCACGACGGCCAAGGCCGACGGGCGCGAGGATCCGTTTCATGACTCGTCGAGCAGCTCCGACTTCGTCCTGTTCCCCTTGCACCACACATCGGACTGGTCGCCCCCGCGAGAACGTGTCGAAGCATCCCTGGGACGAGTGGCCAGTGCGCCGTTTTGGCCGTCACCGATCACAAGTGCCTCAGTAGCCAACCGGCACCACACCGCGGGCGCCCCGCCCACCGTTCATTTCCATTTCAGACAACCCTCCAACCCGAACCTTCAGCCAACCCAACCACCGTCAATGTCTCCCGCACCTTCTGCTCGACTTCTTCGAGACCGATTCCGCCAAGATGGCCGCGGCATCGGGACCTCCCGCTGCCAGGCAGGCAGCCTTCGACGCGAGCTCAGTGCACCACCAGGGAAGAAGTTGACGCCAGTGCCACCTTCCGGAGTCGATCATGAGCAGCACCAGCCGCGACAGACCATCCGCACCGGCCTCTCATCCCCACACCGCGGCGGACGAAGTTCGTCAGCCTGAGGATGCGCCTGCAACACTCCCGCGAACCGCTGCCCATGCCGGCTGGATACCATTGCGACCGACCATACGCCGAGCCCAACTGCGACAGATCGTGCCGCTGGCAGACACCACGATCTATGACATGGAGCGACGCGGCGAGTTTCCGCGAAGGTTCCACTTGACCTCGCGCTGCGTTGTTTGGGATCTTCGAGAAGTCGAAGCCTGGATCGACTCTCGCCGCCAGGCATCCGATCTCGCCCAGATCAAACTGGCGCCACCGCCCGACGTACGGCAGAGACGCAGCAGGCCCGTCAGATCAGCGCCTGCGTCGTGATGACCTTCATCGATGGCGGCAGCAGGGTTGGCGTATGGGGCTTGCCCGCCACCCATGCGTCGATCATGTCGGCCCACTCCTGGAGCATGTGTCGACGCTGTTCTGCGTACTCGGCCTTGTTGTAGACCCCGCGCGAAGATCGCCCGTGCTCATGCGCTAGGCACTTCTCGATCCAATCGCTGTTGAAACCCAGTTCGTTGAGCATCGTCGAGCCTGTGCGCCGCAAGTCGTGCACGGTGAAGCTCTCGAGCGGCAGGCCCTTCGCCTTCGCTCGCTCGACCACCAGGCCGGTGACCCGATTCAGCGTGGCGTTGGACATTGGCTTGTCGGCGTCGTACCGCGAAGGCAGGACGTAAGCCGACCCTCCGGCGCAGGTGTGCAACGCAATCATGATGTCCAGGGCCTGCTGCGACAGATACACGCTATGGGCCTTGGCGCCCTTCATCCGTTCCTTGGGAATGGTCCAGAGTGCGTTGGCGAAGTCGACCTCATCCCAGGTGGCCTGGATCAGTTCGCTCTTGCGCACCAGCGTCAGGAGGATCATCCGCAACGCAAGCCGGATCGTGGGGTAAGACGCCACGAATTCGAGTTGCTGGTGCATCAACCGGATTTCCGTGGGCGACAGTGCGCGATCCTTCGGGACGAAGGTCGCAATCGAAGAAGGCCCGACATCGTCTGCCGGGTTCGCCACCTTTTCGCCATGCAGGATCGCGAAACCATAGATCTGCTTGACAATGTCGCGGACGTGGACCGCGGTGGCCGGCGCACCGCGCGCCTTGACCTTGTTGCACAGTGCTCGCAGATCGTCCGCCGTGATCTCGGTGAGCATCCTGTTCTTGAACGCGGGAAGGATGTCGCGCGACAGCACACTCATGCGCATCGACCGCGTGCTCGCTGCCATGCGTGCCCCAGCCGCCCACTGATCGCTGAACTCCTGGAAGGTCTGCGCCTCAGCGAGGCGGCGCTTTTCGCGCTGCTTCTCTTGCGCCGGTGACCGGCCCTCCGAGATCGCGCGCCGGGCATCCACGCACCTTTCGCGCGCGACCGCTAGAGAGATGCCGTCAGGGCCGTAGCGACCCAGCGTCAACGTCTCCCGGCGTCCGTTCAGCCTGTAGTCAAAGCGAAAGCTGATCGTCCCCACCACTGACACGGTGACGTACATGCCGTCCCGGTCCGCCACCTTGTACACGGCGTCCTTCGGCTTGAGGTGCTTCAGCGCGGTCTCGGTCAGCATCGCCGATCCTCCTCGAAAAGAAGAATTTTACCGTCATAGACCGGAAAACCTCTAATCGGCCGGAAACCCGCATGGATCCTAGCTTTCTTGAACTTTTTTTACCGTCAGACCCTGAAAACGTCTGACGGTAAAAATTCAGCGAGCTTGGCGGCGCTTCCGATGACCGTCAATTTCATCGTCAAAAATTCCTGCTTGCCGCCGATAGTCGCCGATAGTCTTAGAGACTAATGTCTATACGAATCAATAACTTAACAAACTTTTCCGATAGTCGGCGAAAGGTACCGAGAGGCCCCAAATCATTCCCACTCGATGGTCGCCGGCGGCTTGCTGCTGACGTCGTAGGTGACGCGGTTGATGCCACGCACCTCGTTGATGATGCGGCTGCTGGTGCGCTTGAGCAGCGCGTAGGGCAGCTCGGCCCAGTCGGCGGTCATGAAGTCGCTGGTCTGCACCGCGCGCAGCGCCACCACGTAGTCGTAGGTGCGGCCGTCACCCATCACGCCCACGCTCTTGACCGGCAGGAAGACGGCAAAGGCCTGGCTGGTGAGGTCGTACCAGGTCTTGCCGGTGTGCGGGTCGACCTCGCGCCGCAGCTCCTCGATGAAGATGTGGTCGGCGCGCTGCAGCAGCGCGGCGAAGTCGGCCCGCACCTCACCCAGGATGCGCACGCCCAGCCCCGGCCCGGGGAAGGGGTGGCGGTACACCATGTCGTGCGGCAGGCCCAGCGCCACGCCCAGCGCACGCACCTCGTCCTTGAACAGCTCACGCAGCGGCTCCAGCAGCTTCAGGCCCAGCGTCTCGGGCAGGCCGCCCACGTTGTGGTGGCTCTTGATGGTGGCCTTCTTGCTCTTGGTGCCGCCGCTCTCCACCACGTCGGGGTAGATCGTGCCCTGGGCCAGCCACTTCGCGCCCTTGTTGCCACTGCCCTTCAACTTGGCGGCCTCGGCCTGGAACACCTCGACGAACTCGCGGCCGATGATCTTGCGCTTGTGCTCGGGGTCGGTCACGCCCTTGAGGTGGCCCATGAACTGCTCGGCCGCCTGCACATGCACCACCTTGGCATGCAGCCGGCCGGCAAACATCTCCATCACCATCCTGCCCTCGTTGAGGCGCAGCAGGCCATGGTCGACGAACACGCAGGTCAGCTGGTCACCGATGGCACGGTGGATCAGCGCCGCGGCCACGCTGGAGTCGACGCCGCCCGACAGGCCCAGGATCACCTCCTCGTCGCCCACCTGCTCACGGATGCGGGCCACCGCCTCGTCGATGTAGTTGCCCATGATCCAGTCGCCGCGGCAGCCGGCGATGTCGCGCACGAAGCGCGTCAGCATCGCCGCACCCTGCAGCGTGTGGGTCACCTCGGGGTGGAACTGCACCGCGTAGTAGCCACGCACCTCGTCGGCCATGCCGGCGATGGCGCAGCTGGGCGTGCTGGCCATCAACTTGAAGCCCGGCGGCAGCACGGTGACCTTGTCGCCGTGGCTCATCCAGACCTTGAGCATGCCGAAACCCTCGACTGTGTCGAAGTCCTGGATGCCGTCGAGCAGCTTGGTGTGGCCGTGCGCCCGCACCTCGGCGTAGCCGAACTCGCGGTGGTCGCTCCACTCGACGGTGCCGCCCAGCTGCACCGCCATGGTCTGCATGCCGTAGCAGATGCCCAGCACCGGCAGGCCGCAATCCCACACCGCCTGCGGCGCGCGCAACTCGTGGTCTTCGTAGGTGCTGGCGTGGCTGCCCGACAGGATGATGCCCTTGGGCGCAAACGACTTGATGAAGTCGTCGGACACGTCGCTGGGGTGGATCTCGCAATACACGTGGGCTTCGCGCACGCGGCGGCCGATCAACTGGGTGACCTGGGAGCCAAAGTCGAGGATGAGGATCTTGTCATGCATGGTCGGAAGTCTCGAAGAGCAGGCCAGCGCGATCAAGGCTGGCCGGATCGCTCAGGCAAATTTACCTGAACGCAGAAAATAACGGATGCCAATGTAGGCGGCCACCGCCTGGATGGCCGCGCAAAGGTACAAGGGAGCGCCCACACGCCAGTCCCCCTGAGGGTAGTGCGACACGGCGGCCAGCAACGGGGAGCCCAGCAGGGGGCCGGCCACTGCGGCCACACTGTTGATGGACGAGATGGCGCCCATGCTCTCGCCCTGGCGGGTCGGGTCCACCGAGTTGGAGATCAGGCTTTGCAAGCTGGGTTGCACCATGTAACCAAAGACATTGGCCACGATGATCACGTACATCATCCAGCCCTCGGGCACCGCACCCCAGGCCGCAAAGGCGATGGTGGACGACACCAGGCCGATGGCCGCCAGCTTGTGCGTGGGCATGAATTTTTCAAACTGACGCAGCAAGCCGCCTTGCACGATCACGGCCATGATGCCCACGGCAAACAGCGACAGGCCGTTGTCCTTGGGGGTCCAGCCGAACTTGAACTCGGTGTACATGAACCAGTTGGTGTGCAAGGCAAACTGAGCCAGGAT
>JAURXG010000608.1 GCA_030654555.1 Aquabacterium sp. | reverse complement strand
GGCCCACGGCCTGTGCCAGCTTGGTCAGCAGGCCGGGCTCGGGCGCCGGTGCGGCGGCGGCGGGCGCGGCGGCGGGCACATCCGACGGCCGCTCGATGGCCTCGACCCGCGCGCCGGTGTAGACGGCCACGCCCTTCTTCTCGCACCAGTCCTTGATCATGCCGCCCGCGGTGGGGCCCATCATGCGCGGCACCATGCGGTCGCCCATCTCGACCACGCTGAGCTTGACGCCGCGCATCGCCAGCGATTCCATGATGATGCAGCCGATGAAGCCGGCGCCCATCTGCAGCACCCGCGCGCCGGGCTGGGCCAGCGCCATGATGGCGCGGGCGTCGGCCAGGGTCCAGCAGGGGTGCACGCCGGGGCCGTCGATGCCGGGCACCGGCGGCGATGCCGGCGACGAGCCGGTGGCGATCAGCAGCTTGTCGAAGCCCACCTGGCTGCCGTCGGTCAGCACCACGCAGCGCTGCTGGATGTCGACCGCCTGGGCGCGCCCGTGCTGCAGCGTGATGCGCAGCTTGGCGAAGTGGTCGGCGCCATGGCGCAGGTGCGTGCCTTCCTCCCCGACCTTGCCGATCAGCAGGTAGGGGATGGCCATGCGCGAGTACGGCGCCTCGGGCTCGTCGCCGATGACGATGATTTCATCGTTCGGGGCGTGCTTGCGGATGGTTTCGGCGGCGATCACGCCGGCGGGGCCGGCGCCCAGGATCACGTGCTTCATGGCGATGACTCTCTGAAAAAGACAAGGCGGTCCGAGAACCGCCTTGGGATCAACACAGGCCCATGGGCCCTGCAGGCTTACAGACCGAGCTTGGCGCGGGTCTCGGGCTTGAGGCGGCCGCCGCTGTCCCAGCCACGCACCTCGTAGTACTTGGGCAGCATCTCGGGCAGCTTGCTGACCAGGCCCTTGGCCGGGCCGGTCTTGGCCGCTTCGGTGAGCAGGCGCGCGGGCAGCGAGTCGTCCTTCTCGGTGAAGCCGGCGCGGTTGTTGAAGTCACGCTCCATGTTCCACACCCGCTCGCCGATCAGCGCCAGGTTCTCCAGCGTGAACTCATCGCCGCAGGCGGCGGCGATCTGCGGTTGCAGATCCGGCAGGCCCCAGGCGAAGGTGGTGAACACGCAGACGCCGGCCGAGTCGAACGCGGCGGTGGCGTCCTGGAAGGCCATCACCAGTTCGGGCTTGCCTTCGGACACCAGCGGATCGGTCTTGACCGGGATGCCCATCACCTCGGACGCCACGGTGTAGGCCCGCAGGTGGCAGCCGCCACGGTTGCTGGTGGCGTAGGCCAGGCCCATGCCCTGGATGCCGCGTGCGTCGTAGGCCGGGAACTCCTGCCCCTTGCTGCTCATGCTCAGCTCGGGGTGGCCGTACTTGGCGGTCAGCCGTTTGCTGCCTTGTGCGATCTCCTTTCCGAAGCCCTGGCCGGTGGCCGTCAGGTCGGCCAGTTCGCACAGCGCCTTGGCCGAGCCGAAGGGCGCGGCGATGCCCAGCATGTCCTGGGTGATCACGCCCATCTCGTACAACTCCATCACCGCGCCGACCGTGGTGCCGAAGCTGATCGGGTCCATGCCCTGCTCGTTGCAGATGGTGTTGGCGTACTGCAGCGCTTCGAGGTCGTTCACGCCGTTGGCGGCGCCCAGGGCCCAGGCCGCTTCGTATTCCAGGCCGCCGGTGGCGCCCCAGTACTGCGGCTTGTTGACCACGCTGAAGTGCGTCGGGTCGATCTTGCTGATCCGCCCGCAGGCGATGGTGCAGCCGAAGCAGGCCTGGTTGGTCACCAGCTGCTTCTTGCCGTCGCTCTCGCGCGGCGTGGCCATGGCTTCGGCGCCGATGTCTTTGGCGCCTTCGAACTGGCTGTCGCGGTGATTGCGCGTGGGCAGCGCGCCCACCTCGTTGATCACGCTCATCAGCACTTGCGTGCCGTAGGTCGGCAGGCCCTGGCCGGTGACCGGATTGTCGGCCAGGATCTTCTTCTTCTCGTAGGTGACCTTCATGAACTCTTTCGGGTTCACGATGTTGCCCACGCCCAAGGTGCCGCGCACCGCGATGGCCTTGAGGTTCTAGCTGCCCATCACCGCGCCCACGCCCGAGCGGCCGGCCGCCCGGTGCAGGTCGTTCACCACGGCCGCGTACAGCACCTGGTTCTCACCGGCCAGGCCGATGGAGCTGACACG
>JAURXG010000596.1 GCA_030654555.1 Aquabacterium sp. | reverse complement strand
GCCGGCCGCCTTCGAATGCCGGCTGTGGAAGACCATCGAACTGCCGGCGCCGCCCGCCCGCCCGGGCGCCACCGAGGCGCCCATCGGCTACACCATGGTCATCGGCGAGGTGCTGGCGGTCTACATCGACGACCGCTACATCGACGACGGCATCGTCCAGACCGGCGCGATGCGCCCGCTGGCGCGGCTGGGCTACATGGACTACTCGGTGGTGTCGCCCGAATCCATGTTCACGCTGAACCGGCCGACCGCCAGCGCAGACGGCCAGTCGGCGCTGGTGCAGCCCGGGCCCTGGGACGGCGTCTACCGCTGATGGCCGGGTGACATCGATGGCCCTGCTGCGTGCGGCCCACCTGCGCGTGCATGCGCGCCTGGTCATCGCGATGGCCGTCGGGCTGGGGCTGGGCCTGCTGCTGCCGGCCGCGACAGGCGCGGTGACACGCGCGCTGCTGGGCTGGAACGCCGCCGTCTGGCTCTACCTGCTACTGGTGGGCTGGATGATGCTGCACGCCGACCACGGCCGCCTGCGCGCCGTGGCCACGCAGCAGGCCGAGAGCGCGGGCACCGTGCTGGCGCTGGTGAGCGCGGCCTCGGTGGTCAGCCTGGTGGGCACGGTGATCGAGCTCGGTGCCGCCAAGCTGCCCGGCGCGGCCCATGCTGGGCCGCATGTGGCGCTGGCGCTGGCCACGGTGCTGGGCTCGTGGCTGCTGCTGCCCAGCGTGTTCGCGCTGACCTACGCCAGCCGCTACTTCGATCTGGCGCCCGAGGGCGGCGGCCTGCGCTTTCCCGGCGCCGACGCCGGTTTCAAGCCCGACTACGGCGACTTTCTCTACGTCGCGGTCACCATCGCGGTGGCCTCGCAGACCGCCGACGTCAGCATCACCGAGTCGGGCATGCGCCGGCTGGTGCTGCTGCAGTCGATGCTGTCCTTCGGCTTCAACACCGCGATCCTGGCGCTGACCGTCAACATCGCGGCGGGCATGTTTTGACCTGGCGCAACAGGCCCTCAGACGCACCGGCCTTCACCCCCGGATGCGGGGATGACACCGCTGAACCAAGTCTGGACATTGGGCTCGGCGGGCCGCTCTTCTGCTGGCCCCTTCACCTGGAGGGCACTCACTTGACCAAGCACCTGATCCGCAACGCCGGTCTGGCCGCCATGACCATGCTGTCGCTGTCGGCCGCCGCCGCCACCAGCACCTTTGATCTGGACGCCGAAGGCTGGACGGCCGCCGGCGACATCGAAGGGCCGTTGACTTGGCTGGACGGTGGCGGCAACCCGGGCGGCCATGTCCAGATCGACGATCTGACGACCGGCGGCGTCACCTTCTTCGTGGCGCCGGCCAAGTTCCTCGGCAACCAGAGCGCGGCCGCCGGCAGCTTGTTGCGCTTCGACCTGAAACAGGTCTATCCCGGCGGTGCCAACCAGTTCAACGACGAAGACGTCATCCTGCGGGGCAGCGGCCTCACCCTGGTCTACAACACCGCCAGCAACCCGACCAACGGTGCCTGGACCTCGTATGCCGTGCCCTTGTCGGCGGCTGGCTGGAAGCTCAACACCCTGAACGGCGCCGCCGCCACCGATGGGCAGTTCGCGGCCGTGCTGTCAAACCTCACGGGGCTGACGATCCGGGCCGAATACCAGACCGGGCCCGATGTCGGCCATCTGGACAACGTGGCACTGGTGCCCGAGCCCGGTGCGTGGGCCCTGCTGCTGGCGGGGCTGGGCGTCGTGGGTGGGCTCGCGCGGCGCACGGGCCGCCCGGCCGGCTGAGCCAGCCAGGCCCGGGCCCGATGCAAAAGGCCGCCCTCGGGCGGCCTTGTTTCATGGCCCCGGCCGCGCCGGCATCAGGCGCGCTTGGCTGGCGCGTACTTGCCCAGTTCGATCTTGGCGATGGCGTTGCGGTGCACTTCGTCCGGGCCGTCGACGATGCGCACCGTGCGCTGGTGGGCATAGGCCTCGGCCAGCCAGGTGTCCTGGCTGACGCCGGCCGCGCCGAAGGCCTGGATCGCCCAGTCCACCACCTTGCAGCTCATGTTGGGCGCCACCACCTTGATCATCGCGATGTCGGCCTTGGCCACCTTGTTGCCGACCACGTCCATGCGGTGCGCGGCGTTCAGCGTCAGCAGGCGGGCCTGGTCGATCAAGCAGCGGCGCTCGGCGATGCGCTCGGCCCACACGCTTTGCTGCGACAGCGGCTTGCCGAAGGCGATGCGGCCCGACAGGCGCTGGCACATCATCTCCAGCGCGCGCTCGGCCGCGCCGATGCTGCGCATGCAGTGGTGGATGCGGCCCGGGCCGAGGCGGCCCTGGGCGATCTCGAAGCCACGGCCCTCGCCCAGCAGGATGCTGTCGACCGGCACGCGCACGTTCTCGAGCACCACCTCCATGTGTCCGTGCGGCGCGTCGTCGTAACCGAAGACGTGCAGCGGGCGCAGCACCGTCACCCCCGGGGTGTTGCGCGGCACCAGCACCATCGACTGCTGCGCATGGCGCGGGCCGTCCGGGTCGGTCTTGCCCATCACGATGAAGATCGCGCAGGTCGACACGCCGGCGCCCGACGAGTACCACTTGCGGCCGTTGATGACGTAGTGGTCGCCGTCGCGCTGGATGCTGCACTGGATGTTGGTGGCGTCCGACGAGGCCACCGCCGGCTCGGTCATCAGGAAGGCCGAGCGGATCTCGCCGCGCAGCAGCGGCTCCAGCCATTGGTCCTTCTGCGCCTCGCTGCCGTAGCGCTCGATGGTCTCCATGTTGCCGGTGTCGGGCGCGTTGCAGTTGAAGACCTCGGCCGACCACATCACGCGGCCCATCTGCTCGCAC
>JAURXG010000594.1 GCA_030654555.1 Aquabacterium sp. | reverse complement strand
CGGTGACCCGATGCTGGTGGCCGAGGCGCTGCAGCTCTCTCGCGCCATCACCCGGCGCATCCGGCAGAACCTGTTCTGGGCCTTTGCCTACAACGTGGTGGGCATTCCGCTGGCCGCGTTCGGGCTGCTGAGCCCGGTGGTGGCGGGCGGTGCGATGGCGCTGTCGTCGGTGAGCGTGATCACCAACGCGCTGCTGCTGGGGCGCTTCAAACCCAAGGTGTGAGCGGCCGGCGTGCGGCGCCTCAGCCCTTGGCGGCCAGCACCTCTTCGCCGGCCCACAGCGCGTTGAGGTGCGGAAAGTGCCAGCGCCCGGCCGGCTCGCGGTCGACGATGCGGTCGGGGGCACCGTCCGAGAGGTCCAGCAGCACCGGCGCGATCGCCCGGTCCGTCGCCACGTCGAAGAAGGCCTTCACCAGCGGCGCGGTCAGGGCGTGGGGGTTCTGCTCCATCACCACCGCCAGCCGGCCCGAGCCCAGGCGCACCAGCGAGCCGTTGGGGTAGATGCCCAGGCTCCGCACGAAGTGCTGGAAGACGATGGGGTCGAACTGGCCCTTCCACGAGGCCATGCGCGAGATCGACTCCGATGGATCCCAGCCCGCCTTGTAGGGCCGGTTGGAGGTGATCGCGTCGTAGACGTCGCACACCGCGCCCATGCGGGCGAAGGTGGAGATCCTGTCGCCCGGCAGGGCGTGCGGGTAGCCGCGGCCGTCGATGCGCTCGTGGTGGTGCAGGCACACGTCCATCACCTGTTCGCTGGCGCCCTGCCCGTCCTGCAGCATGCGGTAACCGCGCTCGGGATGGGTGCGGATGACGTCGAACTCGCTGTCGGTCAGCTTGGCCGGCTTGTTGAGGATGTTCAGCGGCATCGCCGCCTTGCCCAGGTCGTGCAGCAGACCGGCCAGGCCGGCCTCGCGGCTGTCGGCGTCGTTCAGGCCCATCTGGTGGGCCAGTGCCACCATCAGCGCGCACACGGCCACCGAGTGCATGTAGGAGTAGTCGTCGGCCGTCTTCAGCCGGGCCAGGCTGACCAGTGCGCCCGGGTTGCGGTAGACCGAGCGGGTGATGTCGTCGACCAGCGGCAGGCAGCGCTCGGCCTGCAGGGCGTGGCCCAGCCGGGCCTCGGCGAACATCGAGGTCACCGCCTCGCGCGAGCGGTGGCACAGCTGCGCGGCCTGGCGCAATTCCTCGGCCATCGAGGTCCGGGCCGGGCGCTCGGGCGGCACGGGCGCCATGTCCACCGGGGCGGGCGGTGGCGCCGGCTCGGGCGGGGGCGTCGACAACAGCGCCGGCGCTAGCGAGGGGGCCACCACGGCCGCTGTCGGCACGTCCAGTCCCAACTCGGTGTCGATCCAGCACTCGCGCACCGGGCTGTCGAGCAGCCGGCGGATGTCCGCGCCGTCCTTGATCACGAAGCGCGTCTTCCAGAACGGATGGTCCAGCCAGCTGCCTTCGAGCGCGTGCAGATGCATGCCCAGCTGCAGCTGGGACACGGGGATCTTCTTCAGGTTGCGCTGGCCCATGGTCTCCAGGCGTTATCGGCCCGGCCATCGCCATGCTTGAGCGCAAGCCGCGCGCAAAAAAGCCGCTGGGGTGGCCAGCGGCTTTTGTCGGGCGAAGCCGGCGTTCAGCGGAAGCGGCTTTGCGGCACGACGCGCAGATCGCCGGGCAGCGACGCCAGGTACTGCGCCACCTGCTTGAGCTCGGCGTTGCTGAAGGTCAGCTTCTTCTTGCCGTCGGCCTCTTGCACCACCGGGCTGCGCATCGTGGCGTTGGCACGGCCCACGTAGGGGTTGCCGTCGGTGTGATAAGCCTTCAGCGCGGCCAACAGGAAGTCGGCATGCTGACCCGCCAGCTTGGGGTAGGTCGGGTCGATGGGCGCGCTGAAGTTGACGCCGTGGCAGGCCACGCAGGCGGCCATGCGGTCTTTCAGCGCATCGGGCACCGGCTTGGCCAGGGTGGCCGGGGCGGGAGTGCCAGTCCCCTTGCCCAGCTGCTCGTAGTAGGCGCCCAGGTCGGCCATGTCCTGCTCGGTCAGCGACGCGGCGATGCCCCGCATCGTCGGGTGCTTGCGGTCGCCCTTCTGATAGGCGGTGAGCGAGGACACGATGTACTTGGCACCTTGACCCGAGATCATCGGCACCTTGTAGACCTCTGGGAAGGTGGCCTGGTAGCCGACGATGCCGTGGCAGCCGATGCACATCGCGGCCTTGGTGGCGCCCTTGGCGGCATCACCGCCCTTGGCATCCTGGGCCTGTGACATGGTGCTCATGCCGGCCAGGGCCAGCACCAGGGGGAGCATTGAGAGCGCTTTTTTCATTGTCTCGCGGGCTTGTGATGTCGCTGCGGGTGGACGATGCAACCAGCGGACCCCGCCGCAGCTGCACCTCTAGGGGTCCGGTCGCCACTTGATGGCTGTCAACCGGATGACGCGCGATTATAGAGGCCACCCTTATACTGATTTCGCCGCTTTGAACCACCTCCCCTCACCCTCTGACACGGCTCGCACGGCCGCACATGCCATGAAGTTTCAAGGATCCGACAACTACGTTGCCACGCAAGACCTGATGCTGGCAGTGAATGCGGCGATCACGCTCAAGCGTCCGTTGCTGGTCAAGGGCGAGCCCGGCACGGGCAAGACCATGCTGGCCGAGGAGGTGTCGGCCGCGTTGGGCATGCCGCTGCTGCAGTGGCATGTGAAGAGCACCACCAAGGCGCAGCAGGGCCTGTACGAGTACGACGCCGTGAGCCGTCTGCGCGACAGCCAGCTGGCCGACGACGAGAGCTCGAAGAAGGTGCGCGACATCCGCAACTACATCGTGCAGGGCGTGCTGTGGCAGGCTTTCAACGCCGACCAACAGGTGGCCCTGCTGATCGACGAGATCGACAAGGCCGACATCGAATTCCCCAACGACCTGCTGCGTGAACTCGACCGCATGGAGTTCTACGTCTACGAGACGCGCGAACTGGTCAAGGCCAAGCACCGGCCGGTGGTGTTCATCACCAGCAACAACGAGAAGGAGCTGCCCGACGCCTTCCTGCGCCGCTGCTTCTTCCACTACATCAAGTTCCCCGACGCCGACACGATGAAGAGCATCGTCGACGTGCATTTCCCCGGGCTGAAGAAAGAGCTGCTGTCGGCGGCCATGAAGACCTTCTACGACGTGCGCAACCTGCCCGGCCTGAAGAAGAAGCCCAGCACCAGCGAGCTGCTCGACTGGCTGAAGCTGCTGGTGGCCGAGGACATCCCGCTCGAGGTGCTGCAGAGCAAGGACGAGAAGGTCACGGTGCCGCCGCTGGTCGGCGCGCTGCTGAAGAACGAGCAGGACGTGACGCTGTTCGAGAAGCTGGTGTTCATGCAGCGCCACAACCGCTGAGTCCGATGGCCCGTGCCACACCGAACGCCCGCGACGCCCTGGCCGAGGGCCTGGTCGATGCGGCCGGCTTCCTGTTGGGCGCGCTCGCGGGCTGGCAGCTGGGCCGCTTGCTCGGGTTCGACATCCTCAGCTCGGAGGCGGGAGCCGCTCACACCGCGATCGCCTGGGCCTTGCTGCTGGGCGGCTGTGGTCTGGGCAAGTGGGTTTCGCTGCAGTGGCGCGCGCGCCGCGATGCGGCCCGAGACTGATTCAGGACGGCCGACATGACCCTGCCCCGCATCACCGAGTCCGTCACGCTGCAGGGCCGTCATGTGCGGCTGGAACCGCTGCACGCTGCCCATGCCCCGGCGCTGGCCGAGGCGGTCAAGGATGGCGAACTCTGGCAACTCTGGTACACGGCGATCCCCGCGCCAGAGCGCATGGCCGCCGAGATCGAGCGCCGGCTGGGCCTGCTGGCCGCCGGCAGCATGCTGCCGTTCGCGGTGCTCGATGCCAGCGGCACGCCGGTGGGCATGACCACCTACATGAACATCGACAATACGCACCAGCGCGTCGAGATCGGCTCGACCTGGTACGCCAGCCGGGTGCAGCGCACGCCGCTCAACACCGAGGCCAAGCGCCTGCTGCTGGGGCATGCCTTCGAGGCGCTGCAGTGCATCGCGGTCGAGTTCCGCACCCATCGCTTCAACAGCCAGAGCCGCCGCGCCATCGAGCGCCTGGGCGCGCAGTTCGACGGCATGCTGCGCAACCACCAACGCGCGTCCAACGGCACGTTGCGCGACACCGCCGTCTACAGCATCACCGCCGACGAGTGGCCCACCGTGCGCGCCCACCTCGACTTCCAGCTCGAACGCGCCCGCTAACCCGCACACGCGCGGGCTGGGGCCCGCGCCAGCGGCCCACTGTCCACCGCATCGCCAGGAGCCCCCATGGCCCGCAAGAAGCCCATCACGATCGACGATCTGTGGCAGCTGCAGCGGCTGGGCCCGCCCAGCCTGTCGCCCGACGGCGCGCAGGCGGTGTGCGCGCTGGCCTCGTTCTCGATGGACGAGAACAAGTCCGACAGCGCGCTGTGGCTGCTGTCCACGCTGGGCGGTGCGCCGCGCCGGCTGACCCACTGCGGCGAGAAGGACGGCCAGCCACGCTTCAGCCCCGACGGCCATCAGATCGGCTTCGTCGCCCAGCGCGAGCAGCAGGGTCACAAGGACGAGGCGCCGCAGTTCTACGTCATCCCGGTCGACGGCGGCGAGGCCCAACGCGTGGGTGACGTGGCCACCGGCATCGACGCCTTCCGCTGGTGCCCCGACGGCCGGCACATCGTGTTCGTCTCCTGGGTCTGGCCCGCGCTGAAGGGCGCCAAGGCGCAGGCCAAGGCGATGAAGGCCTTCAAGGCGCGCAAGGAGACCGGCATCGCCACCAGCGAAGGCCAGTACCGCCACTGGGACCGCTTCCTGCCCGTGGGCCGGGTGCCGCACCTGCTTCGCATGGACCTGCGCACCGGCAAGGTGACCGACCTGTTCGAGGGCACGCGCTATTCGCTGGCCTGGGCCGATCCCGATGCGAACAGCTTCGACATCTCGCCCGACGGCAAGCGCGTCGTCTTCGCCTTCGACCCGGCGCCCGAGCAGCGCATCGACGGCCGCCTGGCGCTCGCGGAACTCGAACTGAAGCGTGGTCGCATCGAGATCATCGCGCAAGACCTGGGCTGGGATTTCGGTGCACCGACGTACAGCCCCGATGGCCGGCAGGTGGCCTTCATCGCCAGCCACCAGGCGCTGCGCCACACCATGCCGGGCCAGCTGGCACTGGTGCGGCCGGGCGAGCCGGTGGAGGTGGTCAGCGCCGAATGGGACCACGCGGTGGCGGCCCCGCTGCAGTGGGAAGACGACGGCCAGGCGGTGCTGCTGGCCGCCGAGCAACACGGACAGCGCCACCTGTGGCGCTTCGACCTGGCCGACCGGCGCGCCGAGGTGGTGGTGCGCGGGGGCACGGTGCAGTCCTTCGACAAGGCCGCCGGCACGCTGGTGACGGTGGCCGATGCGGCCGACCATCCGGCGCAATGCCATGCCCACCTGCCCGGCGCGCCCGCACGGCGCATCGAGTCGTTCAACGACCCCGTGATGGCCCGGCTGGCACTGGGCCGCCACGAGGTGATCCGCATCACCGGCGCGCTGGGCGATCCGGTGCAGGTGTGGTTGTTCTTCCCGCCCGGGTTCGACGACACCAGGCGATACCCGTTGCTGCAGGTGATCCACGGCGGGCCACACACCGCCGTGGGCGACTGCTGGCACTACCGCTGGAACAATCCGCTGCTCGCCACGGGGGGTGGCGACGGCCAGGTGGTGGCGGTGGTCAACTACCACGGCTCGTCGGGCTTCGGCCACGCCTTCCTCGACAGCATCACCCACCGCTGGGGCCAGCTGGAACTGCAGGACATCGAGGCGGCCACCACCGAGCTGCTCAAGCGCCCGTACATCGATCCCGCCCGGGTCTATGCCGCCGGCGGCAGCTATGGCGGCTACATGGTGGCCTGGATGAACGCCCACGTGCCCGCCGGCCGCTACGCCGCCTACGTCTGCCATGCCGGCTGCTTCGACTGGACGGCGATGTTCGCCGACGACGCCTGGGCATGGCATGCCAAGGAGCTGGGCGGCTGGTACTGGGACGACCTGGCGCGCGTGCAGGCCCAGAGCCCGCACGCCTTTGCCGCGACGATGCACACGCCCACGCTGGTGATCCACGGTGCGCTGGACTACCGCGTGCCCGACGCGCAGGGCCTGGCCTACTACAACACGCTGAAGGCGCGCGAGGTGGATGCGCGCCTGCTGTGGTTCCCGGACGAGAACCACTGGATCCTCAAGCCACGCAACGGCAAGCTCTGGTATGCGGAGTTCTTCGGCTGGCTCGAGCGCCATGGCCGCCCGGCCGATCGCAAGACCCGGAAGCTGCGCAAGCGCTGATCCGGCGCCCGGCCGGCCGCGATGAAGGCGGCCGCGGCAGCCTGCACCGGTTCAGACCGATCGCATCGCCACCAGCGGCCGCAGCACCAGGCCGTCGCCCACCTGGTCGCGCCCTGCGCGCTTGGCGGCGTAGAGCGCTTCGTCGGCGCGCACCAGCAGGGCCTCCAGGCTGTCGTGCGGGCCCAGCCAGCCGGCCACACCCAGGCTGGCGGTCAGCGGCACGGGAACGCCCTGGTCGACCAGCGGCAGGCTGCGCACACGGTCGCACAGGCGCTGGGCCAGCGACATCGCCTCGGCGCCTCCGGTGGCCGGCAGCAGCGCGATGAACTCCTCGCCGCCCCACCGCGCCAGGTGGTCGATGTCACGCAACTGGGCGCTCATCACCGAGGCCAGGTGCCGCAGCGCACGATCGCCCACCGCGTGACCATGCTGGTCGTTGAGCTGCTTGAAGTGATCGATGTCGATCATCAGCACCGCCATCTGCCCGGCGATCTGGCTCGGCGCATGGTCGGCCAGTCGGCGCACACGCTGCTCCTCCTGCACCAGCAGCTCGTCCATCGCCCGGCGGTTGAGCAGCCCGGTGAGCGGGTCGTACCTGGACAGGCGCGCCAGGCGCCCGACCAGCCGCGACACCAGCAGGCTCACCAGCATCATCTGCAGCAGCAGTGCGGCCACCAGCCCCGTGAGCGACGAGCCCACGCTGAGCACGGTGTTCTGCTCGACTTCGTAGATCACCGTCTCGGGCGACACCACGCCGCGCAGCGTGCGCAGCCCCAGCATGGCCGCAGCCAGCAGCATCGGCGCGGCATACAGCCAACCCCAGCGCTGGCGAAGGCCCTGGCGCACATGGCGCCAGACGTCCACCGCCGACCACAGGTACAGGCCCGCCCACAGGCCGGAGACCACGGTGATGCGCGCCCACACGCCATCGGGCCGCAACGCCAGCATCGACAGCACCACCGTCACCGCCAGCACCGCCACCTGCACCAGCGTACAGGCGCGTTGGCCGGTGAAGGCCCAGATGCCGCGCTGCAGCGCCAGCGTCGCGGACAGCACCGCCACATTGCCAGCCGCGCGCAACGGCGGTAGGCCCAGGTGCATCGCGACCACGATCATCGTCAGGCCCAGCGCGCTGCCGCCGGCATAGGCGGCCCACCAGGCCGCCGCGCGGCGCTCGCCGGGCAGCACCAGGGCCGCGGCACACCAGGCCGGCGTCAGCACCGTGTACTGCAGCGCCACCAGCAGCAGCGCCACTTCGGAGGCGCTGTAGGCTGTGAGTCGGTAGGCCAACGTTTCCATCAGTTTTCATTGCACCACAGACCGGGCCCGCATGGCATCACCAGCGTCCTCCCCGGAAGTGGGTATGCTTGACGCTCGGGCCGCCATGGCCGTGAAAGTGCAGACCCCATGCTGATCAACTTCTTCTACACGCTGCGCGCGGCCAAGCTGCCGGTGTCGGTCAAGGAATTCCTCACCTTGCTCGAGGCGGTGAAGGCCGGCGTGATCGACACCTCGGTCGACCAGTTCTACTACCTGGCGCGCACCACGCTGGTCAAGGACGAGGCCCACTTCGACAAGTACGACCGGGCCTTCGGCGCCTACTTCAAGGGCGTGGAGATGCTGGCCGACTTCACCAAGGAAGTGCCGCTGGAATGGCTGCGCAAGAACCTGGAGCTCGAACTCAGCGCCGAAGAGAAGGCCAAGATCGAGAAGATGGGCTGGGACGAGTTG
>JAURXG010000591.1 GCA_030654555.1 Aquabacterium sp. | reverse complement strand
GCCGGCCGGTGAACTCGTCGACGATGATGATCTCGCCAGCCTGCACCACGTAGTGCTGGTCGCGGTGGTACAGGTGGGTGGCCCGCAGCGCGGCGTAGACATGGTGCATCAGCGAGATGTTGGCCGCGTCGTACAGGCTGGCGCCTTCGGCCAGCAGGCCGGCCTCGGTCAGCAGCCGCTCGGCGTTCTCGTGGCCGTCTTCGGTCAGGAAGACCTGGTGGCTCTTCTCGTCGACGGTGAAGTCGCCCGGCTCGATCACGCCCTCGCCGGTGCGTGGATCGGCTTCACCGATCTGCTTCTTCAGCGCCGGGACGACGCCGTTGATGCGCACGTACATCTCGGTGTGGTCTTCGGCCTGGCCGCTGATGATCAGCGGTGTGCGGGCTTCGTCGATCAGGATCGAGTCCACCTCGTCGACGATGGCGAAGTTCAAGCCACGCGCCACGCGGTCGCGCAGCTCGTAGACCATGTTGTCGCGCAGGTAGTCAAAGCCGAACTCGTTGTTGGTGCCGTAGGTGACATCCGACGCGTAGGCGTCCTGCTTCTCCTCGCGGCTCATGCCGGGCACGTTGACGCCCACGGTCAGGCCCAGGAAGCGATAGAGCTGCCCCATCCACTCGGCATCGCGCCGGGCCAGGTAGTCGTTGACCGTGACCACATGCACACCCTTGCCCGACAGGGCATTGAGGTACACCGGCAGCGTCGCCATCAGCGTCTTGCCCTCGCCGGTGCGCATCTCGGCGATCTTGCCGTTGTGCAGCGTCATGCCGCCGATCAGCTGCACGTCGAAGTGGCGCATCTTCAGGCTGCGCTTGCCGGCTTCGCGCACCACCGCAAAGGCTTCGGGCAGCATGTCGTCCAGCGACGTGCCCTGCGCCACCCGCTGACGGAACTCGTCGGTCTTGGCGCGCAACGCGGCGTCGTCGAGCTTCTCGAACTGCGGCTCCAGCGCGTTGACCTTCTCCACCACGCGGCGGTACTGTTTGAGCAGGCGGTCGTTGCGGCTGCCGAAAATCGAGGTGAGAAGCTTGGGCAACATGCGGTGTCTTTGGGGAAGATTTCGGGGGGGCCGCGCGGCGCCGGCTCCAGCGTGGAGCACCGAACCCGCAAAGCCTATGAGTCTATCATCGGGGGTCTGCCGACAGCCACGCCGGCGACAGTGCCTACTTCACTTGCACAACACCGGCCCAGAACGATGTCAATACCGCCCAGAGCGCGCTCCGATGTGCCGGCCCTGCCGTCGGGCACTCAGCCAATCGCCCAGGCGCTTCGTGGTAACGACGCGCTGGCGGCTCTGACGTTGCGCGTGCGCGAATCCCAGGCCCGCCTGCTGGCGCTGCAACCCCTGCTGCCGCTGGCCATGCGGCCTCAGGTGCTGGCAGGGCCGATCGACGGTGAGGGCTACACCCTGCTGGCAGGCAACCAGGCGGTAGCAGCCAAACTGCGCTACCTGCTGCCGTCGCTGGAACAGTCGCTGACGCGCCAGGGTTATGCCGCGCTGCCGATTCGTGTGAAGGTACTGTCGGCGCGCTGAGGCCCTGGTCCGCGATCGAAATGGGATCGGCCCAGCCGAAAGCCCATGAAAAAAGGGCTCGGAACACCGAGCCCTCTTCAGTGACGCACCGAGGTGCGCTCGGATCAGGACGCCTGCTTTGCAGCGTACCGGCGGCGAGCCCCGGCACCTGCACCCAGCAGCGCCAGACCCACCAGCGCCAGCGAGCCAGGCTCTGGTGCCTGATTCATCGGTGCTCCGGCCAGCAGATAGACATCTACCGCACCACCACTCTCACACTGTGTGGTCGAGCCGCCGCTCAAGTAGCCGACACCGGAGTTGCCACCGCTGTCAAAGCATCCGAACAGCATACGCACCGAAATCGTGTCATAGCCGTCTGCCGCAAACCCCTCAAGCCCCGCGTTCAATTCCGGCAAGAACGCGATGATCTCCGTGGTGCTGGTGCCGGTTGCGTTGTTGACCGTACTGTACGTGCCATCGGGACAATTGCCCGTCGTCGTGGGCACAACGTCAGTCACGATGTTGCCGGTCATCTTGTAGCAAGTCTTGGTATTGACGATACCGAACTCGCCGCCATCGGGCTTCGAGTCGAAGGTCTTGCTCGACGAGAAGCTGCCGTACCCGGTGGTGTAGTCGTTCTTGATCTCGAAATTCTTCTGCTTGACCAAATTGCCGCTGCTGTCCAGATCGCGCAAAGTGATCAATGCCCAATAGGCGACCGATTCAGTACCAGGCTGCTGCTGGTTGTAGTCGAAGCCGATCATGATTTCCCTGCGTTGACCACCCACGGTCAACGCCTGCACCAGCCAGCTTGTGTCGACGTCCCAGGTGCCAAGCGCATCCTGATTGGTGCCGGTCAAGGCGTTGTTGGCCGGATTGCCAAGATTGCCCGCGGTGTTGCCCGTCTTGCCAGTCGCCGCAAAGCTGTCATTGCCGGGAGAGTTCGTCTTGAAGCCGTCCTCAACTTTGCCGAGCGAAGGATTCGTTTCGCCATTGTCGAGCGCTGCGGCACCAGCCGACCCAAGCACGATCGATTGCTTCAGCCCGCCTTGCGGAGATTCAATGATGTAGCCCCCAGTCGTGGCGGACCCGATCGCCGTCTTCGCCGTGTCAGCGAGTACCGTTCCGTTGTACTGGAAATTCAGCAGATTGAGCATCGGTGCAGAACAACTGACTGCGTCGCCCACGTTCAGACAGGCACGCGGGTCCGCCTTCATGGCATCGGTAATGGCAGGGCCGGCGTACAAGTCCAGCGGCGCTGCCGACACGCCAGCCGCAGCAGTCAGCAGCGCCAAACCCAGCGCGCGAGACATTGCGGACGTTGCAAAGGGACTACGCATATTGATCCTCCAAATTCTCGAATGACGTGAAGCCGAAGCTCCCGCTCATCAAATGTTGCACGATCCATGCCAATCCGAACAAATTTCGCAAGTCATTGATTAATTTGATAAAACTCTCGGGCGCATTTCTTGGGCTTGGGAATTTGTCAAATTTCCCGACAGAAGCACCTTGGCCAGGGTCAAGTCCACGGGCGCGCACGGGGCATCGACCAGCTGTGGCTCAGCCGCGCGCCTGCTTGAGCAGCGTCAAAACCTCGGCATGGCGTGCGTACTGGGCTCCCAGCTTTTCCAGCATCTCCAGCTGGATGATCGCCGCGTCCTTGTCGCCAGCCCGCAGATGCAACCGGGCCAGTTGCAGCCGGAAATTGGGCGCCGCCGGCGCCAGGTCGACCGCGCGGGTTTGCACTTCGATTGCACGCGCCAGCTGATTTTCGGCAGCCAAGCAGAAGGCCAGGGTGTCCTGGAACGGTGCCGAGTCCGGTGCCAGCTTCACCGCCCTTTCGGCAAAGGCCAGCGCGCCTGGTTTCTTCTGGCCCGCCAACGCGTAGGCCAGGTTGTTCAGCACGATCAAGTGGTCGGGCCTGCGCTCGAGCACCTCACGATAGAGCTGCTCGGCCTGGGCAGGCTGGCGACGCGCCATCGCCGCATCCGCCAGCTTGATGACAAATGCATGGTCATCGGGATGTCCCTTGCGCCAGTCAACGACCAGTTCCTGAGCCTCGGCGGGCTTGCCAGCGGCTAGCAGCACCGCATGCAGACGAAGCGCGGTCTCGGTGGTCGGCGCGACGGACAAGGCCTTTCGGAAGGCGGCCGCGGCCGCTGGCCAATTCCTCTGCTGCGACTCGATCTCGCCCTCCAGCAACAGGCCGCCCACTTTGTCGCGCAACTGCAGCCGCCGCGCCAGCGCCAGCGCCTGACCCGGCTTGCGTTCAGCCTGAGCCAGATGGACCGCGGCACGTTGCACCGCCGGGTCCTCCGGCGAAATCTCGAGCGCCCTGCGCACGCTGGTGGCGGCAGCGACCAAGTCCTTGCTGGCTGCCTGGGCGTCGGCCAGCCGCAGGAAGGGCAGCGGGGACTTGGGCATCAGGCTGGCCATCTTGTGAAACGTGGTGATGGCCTGACCGTTCTCACCCTGCAGCAACTGGATGCGACCCATGCGGTCGAGAAGGTCGATGTGGGCCGGTGCGACGGCCAGCGCGGCCTGGGTTGCTTCCATGGCTGGCGACAGCTCGTTGTTGAGCAACAGGTGGTCGATCAACTTGACCCGTGCAGCGGGATCGCCGGGAGCGGCCTTGACCGCCGCTTGCAGCCAGCGCAAGCTTTCTGTCGATGGCCCACCCGTGCGATCGTTAAGATCGGCAAGCACCAGCATCGCAGCGACATGCTTGTCGTTGCGTTGAACCACCGCCTCCAGCCGCGCCTTGGCGTCGGCTGGCTTCTTGTCCATCAAATCCAGCGTCGTCAGGCCCATCAGCGCGGGCATGTAGTCAGGGTTGCGCACCAGCGATTGGGCAAAGTGCCTGCGCGCCGCCGGAACATCCTTGCGTTGCAGCGCCACACGGGCGCGAAGATGGTCGGGCTGCGGATCGTCTGGCGTCTTTGCCGCCAAGACGCCGATGGCCGTCAACGCGTCGTCCAAGGCGCCGCGCTGCATCTTGCCGTTGATCAGGGCCAGGTCGGCAACCGTCCCCGTGTCGATGGCGGCGATGGCCTGCAATTCCTTGAACGCCGCCACATCCTGACCCTTGGCCAGCAGCGCGATCGCCGCTGCAGTGCGCACCCTCACGTCGGTGGGACTGAGTTGTGCTGCGCGAGCGTACAGGGCGCTGGCGCTGGCGCTGTCACCCTTCTGCATGTGCGCATAGGCAGCTGTCAACACGGCATCAACGTCGGGCGGCGTGGCGTCCAGCAGAGGCTTGAGCGTCGCCAGCGCCTTGTCGGGCTGCCCATTGCGCAGCTGAACTTGTGCCAGCGATTGGCGCGGCGCCGGCGCCGAAGGTGCAGCCTGCATGGCCTTGGAGAAGTGTGTCTCGGCTTGCACCAGACCGCCGAGCCGAAGTTCAGCTCGACCGGCAAGCAGCAGCAGACGCAGATCACCCGGTGCCCTGCGAAGCAGCTGCTGGGCGATCTCGCGGCTCCGCGTGAAATCACCGCGGTGCTCTGCCAGCAGGGCCTCGAAGTATTGGGTCTGCGGGTGGCGCGGCGCCACCTGCTTCAGCGCAGCCCACTGCGCATTGGCACCCGACCAATCCTGCTTGCCGATCAATGCGGCGATGACCGAAGCGTGCACACCGACGTTTTCAGGCTTCAGCGCCAGGCTCTGTCGCCAGGCGACGATGGCCGACTCCAGATCAACCTGAGGACCTGGCCGCGCCAACAGGTCTCCCTTGAGCGTGATGGCATCGACGTTGTCGGGCTGTCGCGTGATCAAGGCCTGCGCCTGCGCCAGCGCTTCGCCCAGGTCGCCGCGCAAGGCGGCCAGCCTGGCACTCTGGAGATCGACCAACCTGAGATCGCTGGCGCGACGCCGAGCCTGATCCAGCAGCGCTGCCGCCTTGGTCAGGTCGCCGCTTGCTGCTGCGGCCTCCGACAAATGCGTCTTCAACTCGGCATCTGCTTGGCCGTCTGCCAAGTTCGCCTCGCCATACTGCTGCAACAGCAAGCTGCCTTTGCCTTCGGCCAGCATGGTCCTGGCCAGCAGCGGAAGCACATCGTGTTCTGGCTGACCGGCTTCCAGCGCGCGTCGGAGTTCGGCTTCGGCGGCAGGCATTTCGCCAGCCGCATGCAACAGCTTGGCGAGAAGGTATCGACCTTGTGCAGAACCGGGATTGGCCTGCAGGAGCGTCTTCAGTTCCAGCAGTGCGGACTCGGTATCCTTCTTGGCCATGAATTGCTGCGCGGCGCTGAGGATCTCGGTCTCGGTCCGGTCGCCACATCCGACCACGGCAGACAGCGCTGCGACAAGCGCCAGCTTTGCCATACTCATACCAGCACGCGCACGGTACATTGCCGTCGACTCCTCCGAAGATCGCCAAAGTATGGATCGGTCATCGATGGCCGCCAAGCCTCGAATCGGGCGGGGGCAAGGTTCTGGCGCTCGCCACGATCACGGCACGCAGGCGACAACTGGTGCCGGCTATCCGAATCGAACGGATGACCTACCGCTTACAAGGCGGTTGCTCTACCAACTGAGCTAAGCCGGCGTGGCCGAGAATTCTAGGGCGTGCAGCGGTGCACGGCGACGGCACGCAGCCGGCGCCGGATCACTTGACGCGCTTGAGCGAAGGGCGCCCTCCCGGGGCGGGCGTGGGCGGCTCCGGCGGACGATCGGCCGGCAGCTCATCGGCCGCCGCGGCGGGCTCGGGCGGCGCAGCGGTCTCGTCATCACCGCCGGCCGGTGTGGCCAGGCGCAGCCCGCCCCTGGCAGGCTCCGTCGGTGCCGGCGACGCCTCGGACGCGGTGGCGCTTGATTCGGTCGGCACCGGAAAGGCCATGCCCTGGCCGTTCTCGCGGGCGTAGATGGCCACCACATGGTCCATCGGCACCACGATCTCGCGTGAGACGCCACCGAAGCGCGCCTTGAACTCGATGAACTCGTTGCCCAGGCTCAGGCCGCTGGTGGCCTCGAAACCGACGTTGAGCACGATCTCGTTGTTCTTCACGTACTCCATCGGCACCTGCACGCCCGCCGTCACGTACACCGCGATGTACGGCGTGAAGCCGTTGTCGGTGCACCAGTCGAGCAGGGCGCGGATCAGGTACGGACGGGTGGAGGTGCCCTGCTCGTCCGGTGCGGCCGGTTTGGTCATGCCAGGGCCTTCTTACTTGCGCATCACCTTTTCGGACGGCGTCAGTGCTTCGATGTAGGCCGGGCGCGAGAAGATGCGCTCGGCGTACTTCAGCAGCGGCGCCGCATTCTTGGACAGGTCGATGCCGTAGTAGTCCAGACGCCACAGCAGCGGCGCGATGGCCACGTCGAGCATCGAGAAGTCGTCGCCCAGCATGTACTTGTTCTTAAGGAAGATCGGCGCGAGCTGGGTGAGCCGCTCGCGGATCTGCGAGCGGGCCTTCTCGAGCACCTTGTCGTTGGACTTGACGCCGCTGCGGCCTTCGAGCAGGTTGACATGCGCGAACAACTCCTTCTCGAAGTTGAACAGGAACAGCCGCACCCGCGCACGCGCCACCGGGTCGCCAGGCATCAGTTGCGGATGCGGAAAGCGCTCGTCGATGTACTCGTTGATGATGTGCGACTCGTACAGGATGAGGTCGCGCTCCACCAGGATGGGCACCTCGTTGTACGGGTTCATCAGGGCGATGTCTTCGGGCTTGGCGAAGAGGTCGACGTCGCGGATCTCGAAGTCCATGCCCTTCTCGAACAGCACAAAGCGGCAGCGGTGCGAATAGGGGCAGGTGGTTCCGGAATAAAGCACCATCATGGCGGTGGGCTCCCAATGAAGCAGTGGCTCAAAAAACAATGCGCGCAACGGGCCCGTTGAGGCGGCCGCTGCGCGCTAGGCCCGGGCTTGGCAGCCGGGCCTGCGGGGCGTCGTTACTTGACGTCTTTCCAGTAGCTGGCGTTCAGGCGCCAGGCGATCAGCGTGAAGACCGCCAGGAACAGCAGCACCCACACGCCCAGGCGCGCGCGCTGCGTCTGGTTGGGTTCACCCATCCATTGCAGGTAGGCCACCAGATCGGCCACCGCCAGGTCGTAGTCGGCCTTGCTCAGGGCGCCGGCCTTGGTCTGCTCGAAACCCTTGAACACATGCACGGTCTTGGCGGGATCGTGCGGATCCTTTTCATTGGCGTAGACCGCGCGCTGCTCGCCCTGCAACTCCCACAGCACGTGGGGCATGCCGACCGCCGGGAAGACCAGGTTGTTCCAGCCGGTGGGGGTGCTCTCGTCCCGGTAGAACGTGCGCATGTAGGTGTACAGGTAGTCGGCCCCCGAGCCGTTGCTGCCGGCACGCGAGCGAGCGATGACGGTCAGGTCGGGCGGCTGGGCGCCGAACCACTCCTTGGCGTCCTTGGCACTGAGCGAGACGTTCATCAGCTCGCCCACCTTCTCACCGGCGAACAGCAGGTTCTTCTTGATCTGCTCGTCGTTGAGGCCGATGTCGCGCAGGCGGTTGTAGCGCATGAACGCCGCCGCGTGGCAGTTCAGGCAGTAGTTGACGAACAGCTTGGCGCCGTTCTGCAACGCGCCCAGGTCGTTGGTCTTGTTGGGCGCCTTGTCCCAGGCAATGCCCGT
>JAURXG010000579.1 GCA_030654555.1 Aquabacterium sp. | reverse complement strand
TGCTGACCGGCGGCGCAGCGTCGGCGGCGGCCCAGGCAATCGCCCAGGCGGCCACCACCGTGCCGCCCGAGCTGGCCAGCGAGCTGCCCGGCGCGCGCTGGCGCGGCACCGGCGTGATGCGCTTTTTCGGCCTGCACATCTACGACGCGCGGCTGTGGAGCGCGGCCCCGGTGGCCGGCGATGGCGCCGACCAGCCGCTGGCGCTGGAGCTGATCTACGCCCGCGCGCTGGTGGGCGCGCAGATCGCCAGCCGCTCGCTGCAGGAGATGACGCGCATCGGCGCGATCAGCGACGAGCAGTCGGCGCGCTGGCTGCAGGCGATGACCCGGCTGTTTCCCGACGTGCGCAGCGGCGACCGCCTCACCGGCGTGCAGCGCCCGGGCCAGGCCGCGCGCTTCTTCCTCAACGGCGCGCTGCGCGGCGAGGTGCCCGACGCCGATTTCACGCGGCTGTTCTTCGGCATCTGGCTGTCGCCGCGCACCTCCGAGCCGCGGCTGCGCGCGCAGCTGCTGGGCGGCACGCCATGAACGGCGGCACGTTGGCGCCGCGACTGGGGGTGCCCTCGGGCAGCCCGGCGTTGAGCCTGCTCGACGGCCTGCGCTACGGCGCGCTGGGCGCACCGCTGGCCTTTGCCGCGCTGCCGCTGTACGTGCTGCTGCCGAATCACTACGCCGCGCAGCTGGGTGTGCCGCTGGCCGGGCTGGGCGCGGTGCTGCTGGGCACGCGCGCGCTCGATGCGGTGGTCGATCCCTGGCTGGGCCGGGTGATCGACCGCGGCCTGGCGCGCCCGCGCGCACAGGTGATGGCCGCGGCTTGCGGCGCGGCGCTGCTGATGGCGCTGGGCTTTGCCGCGCTGTTCTTCCCACCGGTGCGGGGCAGCAACGCCTTGCTCGCCTGGTGCGCCGCCGCGCTGGTGGTCACCTGTCTGGGCTACAGCGCCCTGGGCGTGCTGCACCAGGCCTGGGGCGCTCGGCTGGGCGGCGGCGATGCCGCCCAGGCGCGCATCGCCGGCTGGCGCGAGGGCCTGTCGCTGGCCGGCGTGCTGGCCGCCAGCGTGCTGCCCGCGCTGGCGGGCATCCCGGTGATGGTGGCGGTGTGCATCGGCGGCCTGGCGCTGGCCATCGCCTTGCTGGGCGGGGCGCCGTTTCGCGCGGCACCGCTGCGCCTGATGCAGCCGGGCCAACCGGCCGAACCGCGCGCCTGGGCGCTGCCGTGGCGCGTGCCCGCCTTCCGCCGGCTGATGGCGGTGTTCGTGCTCAACGGCGTGGCCAGCGCGGTGCCGGCCACGCTGGTGATCTTCTTCATCCGCGACCGCTTGCAGGCGCCGACCTGGGAGCCGCTGTTCCTCGGCAGCTACTTTGCCGCCGCCGCGCTGTCGATGCCGCTGTGGGTGCGGGCGGTGGCGCGTTTCGGCCTGGTGCCCTGCTGGCTGGCGGGCATGGGGCTGGCGATTGCCGCCTTCGTCTGGGCCACCCGGCTGGGGGCCGGCGACGGCGCCGCCTTCGTCGCCATCTGCGTGGGCTCGGGTATCGCGCTGGGTGCCGACCTGGCCATCCCCAGCGCGCTGCTCACCGGCGTGATCCAGCGCGCCGGCCATGCCTTGCGCCACGAAGGCAACTACTTCGGCTGGTGGACCTGCGCCAACAAGCTCAACCTGGCACTGGCCGCCGGCCTGGCGCTGCCGGCGCTGCAGGCGCTGGGCTATGCACCCGGCTCGCGCGACGCGGCGGCACTGGGCTCGCTGGCGCTGGTCTACGCCGCCATCCCCTGCCTGCTGAAAGCCGGCGCCGCCGCGCTGCTCTGGCACCACCGACACCACCTGGACCGCCCATGACCCCCCGCCTGTCGCTTCACCTGCGCCGCTGGATCAGCGTCGTCATGCTGGCCCTGGCCGGCCTGTCGCCCTGGGCGCTGACCGGCTGCGCCAGCCCCACGCCCGCCGATTACGCCAGCCAGTCGCCCAAGCTCGACCTGAAGCAGTACTTCAACGGCAAGCTGCTGGCGCACGGCATCGTCACCGACCGCGGCGGCAAGGTGCTGCAGCGCTTCACGGTGCAGATGACCGGCACCTGGGTGGGCGACACCGGCACGCTGGACGAGCGCTTCAGCTACGCCGACGGCCGCCAGGAGACCCGCGTGTGGACGCTGCAGCGCGGCGCCGACGGCCGCTACACCGGCCGCGCCGCCGACGTGCTGGGCGAGGCCGTCGGCCAGGCCGGCGGCAACGCGTTCAACTGGCGCTACACGCTGCTGCTGCCGGTCGACGGTCGTACCTGGGAGGTGCAGTTCGACGACTGGATGTTCCTGGTCGACGAGCAGGTGATGCTCAACCGGGCGGTGATGAGCAAGTTCGGCATCCGGCTTGGCGAGGTGCTGCTGTCCTTCCAACGCCTGCCCGGCTGAACCCTCGAAAGCCCCTGATGGCCCTGAACCCCCGCATCACCGACTGGCAAGGCCAGCATGTCTGGCTGGTGGGCGCGTCCACCGGCATCGGCCGCGCCACCGCCACGCGGCTGCACCAGCTGGGCGCCCGGGTCACGGTGTCGGCGCGTGGCGCCGAGGCGCTGGACGCCTTCGTCGCCGAGCACCCCGGCGCCCGCGCGCTGCCGCTGGACGCCACCGACGTGCAGAGCCTGCATGCCGCCACCCGCGACCTGCTGGCGCTCGACGGCCGCATCGACCTGGCGCTGTACTGCGCCGGCCACTACCGCGCCATGCAGGCCACCAGCTTCGACCTGGCCGATGCGCTGCGCCACCAGCAGATCAACTACGTGGGCGCGCTCAACCTGCTGGACGCGGTGCTGCCCACGCTGCTGCGCCAGGCGGCCGCCGGCACGCCGGCGCACCTGAGCCTGGTGGCCAGCGTGGCCGGCTACCGCGGCCTGCCCAATGCGCTGGCGTACGGGCCGACCAAGGCCGCGCTGATCAACCTGGCCGAGGTGCTGTACCTCGACCTGCATGCTCGGGGCGTGGGCGTGTCGCTGATCAACCCGGGCTTCGTCGAGACGCCGCTGACGGCGCAGAACCGCTTTCACATGCCCGCGCTGATGAGCCCCGAGGCGGCGGCGCTGGCCATCGTGGCGGGCTGGGAGAAGGGCGAGTTCGAGATCCACTTCCCCAAGCGCTTCACGCGCATGCTCAAGGCGCTGCGGCCCTTGCCCGACGGGCTGTACTTCGGCGCCGTGCGCCGCGCGGTCCGTGTCTGAGGCCGCTGCATCGCGCCACGCCGACCCGCGCGTGCAGCGCGTGGTGTCGCTCTACGAGACCCTGGTGCCCGCCGATCTGCCGGCGCTGCGCGGCGTCTATGCCGACGATGCGCGCTTCAAGGACCCGTTCAACCAGGTGCAGGGCGTGGCCGCCATCGCCCGCATCTTCGGCCACATGTTCAAGCAGCTCGACGGACCCCGCTTCGAGGTGCTGGCCATCGTGGCCAGCGGCGACGACTGCTTCCTGACCTGGGACTTCCGCTTCCGCACCCGCGGTGTGGGCGCTGCGGCGATGTGCATCCACGGCGCCAGCCACCTGCACTTCGATGCCGACGGCCGGGTGGCGATGCACCGGGACTACTGGGATGCCGCCGAAGAGCTGTACGAGAAGCTGCCCGTGGTGGGCGCGCTGATGCGCTGGCTGAAGCGGCGCGCCGGCGGTTGATCACCATCGGCGGCGCGCGCCGTGGCGCAGCCTCAGTTCTGGCCTTCGGTCAGCGTGTCGAGCTGGAAGTTGCCGCTCTTGTGCACCAGCCAGATGTCGGTGTAGACGGCCTTGCCCATCTTGGTGGGCGCCGGAAACGGCGCTGCCTTGCGGATCATCGCCACCACCCAGGGCCCCACCTCGGGCGCGGCGGGTGGGCGCCGCACCTTCACGTCGACGATCTTGCCTTCGACGTCGATCTCGGTGTCGACGATCATCACGCCGTACAGCAGCGGCGGCATGCGGCCCTTGAAGATGCGCATCGGGTAGGCCGCGTACAGATGCTTGGCCGCATCCTTGCGGTAATCCGCGTCGGTGGTGGCCTCACTGGCCTGCGGGGTGGCCAGCAGCGGCGAGGGCACCATTGCGAACTGTGCGGCGGCGGGCACGGCGGCCAAAGCAGCCGCTGCAGCCATCAGTAGCGAGGTCAGCAGGCGAAAAGGGCGCAGGACAAGGGGCATGGCAGCTCAGTGTAGGCGGGGCCACGCCGGCGGTGGTGTGACGGCTGGCACGTTAGCGCAATCGTGCGCCTTGTTGCATCTTCAGACCGAGGAACCGTGGGTTCAGCGCAACCAACCCTTGCGGCGGAAGTAGATGAAGGGCGCCGCCACCGACGAAATCATCAGCCCCAGCGCCAGTGGATAGCCCCAGGTCTGGTCCAGCTCGGGCATGTACTTGAAGTTCATGCCGTAGATGCTGGCGATCAGCGTGGGCGGCAGCAGCGCCACGCTGGCCACCGAGAAGATCTTGATGATCTTGTTCTGGTTGATGTTGATGAAACCGACCGTCGCGTCCATCAGGAAGTTGATCTTGTCGAACAGGAAGGCGGTGTGGCTGTCGAGCGAGTCGATGTCGCGCATAATCTGCCGCGCCTCCTCGAACTGCTCGGCATTGAGCAGCCGGCTGCGCATCATGAAGCTCACCGCGCGGCGGGTGTCCATCACGTTGCGGCGGATGCGGCCGTTCAGGTCTTCCTCCTTGGCGATCGCGCTCAAGGCATCCCCGGCGGCGCGGTCGTCGACCTCTTGCTTGAGCACCCGCGCGCTCACCTTCTCCAGGCTGTCGTAGATGCCCTCCAGCGCATCGGCCGAATACTCGGCGTCGGCATCGTAGAGCTTGAGCAGCACGTCCTTGGCGTCGCCGATCAGCGCCACCGTGCGCCGCGCGCGCAGGCGCAGCAGGCGGAACACCGGCAAGTCCTCGCCGTGCACCGAGAACAGCACGCCCTCTTTCAGGATGAAGGCCACGCGCACGTTGCGTGGCGTCACGTCGTCGTCGATCAGGAAGTCGGACCGGATGTGCAGCTCGCCGTTGTCCTCTTCATAGAACCGAGCCGATTCTTCGAGGTCGTCGTCGACGATGTTGTCGGGCAGCGTCAATCCGAAGCGGGCGGCGATCCAGCCCTTCTCCATCGGCGAGGGCGACTCCAGGTCGACCCAGACCGGCGACTCCGCCGCCAGCGACTGCGGGCTTTCGATTTCCTGCTGCACCAGCCTGCCTTGGGCCAGTGTGAAGACATTGAGCATGAGGCTCTCCAGCGCGGCGCCGCGCGATCGAACGACGATCTGCCGGCGCGGGGCACATAACAGGGCGGTGGCGTGGCGACCGTCCCGTTGCGCAGAACCCGCCGAGGGCGGATTTCAGGCGCTGAAGGGGACGGTCACCGAGGGTGACTCTGGTCCAACGGAGGGCTCCGCAATGACGATGAATC
>JAURXG010000572.1 GCA_030654555.1 Aquabacterium sp. | reverse complement strand
AGGCCCATCTCGTAGATCTGATGCACCTTCTCCCACTCGATCTGCCGGCCCACGGTGTAGTTCTCGAAACGGCCCTCCAGCGCCAGCACGATGGTCTCGGCCAGGCAGGCGTAGACCACGCCCTTGGGCAGGCCGATGTTCTTCATGCGCACCTCGCCGGGCAGGCGGATCTCACCGCTCTCGATCACCAGCACGTCGGGCCGCTTGATCACCTCCGAGGGCGGCAGGTCCAGCGGGCGGGCCACGTCGGTGATCACGCAGCCAGGCTTGACCTTCATGATGTCGAGCACCTTCTTGCCCGCCCCCGAGGTGGCGGTGACGATCATGTCCATCGCCGCGATGTGGGTGTCGGCACGGGCCGACAGCACCACCTTGGCATCGGGCGTCTGCTGCAGGATCGATTCCTTCAGCGCCAGCAGCTTGGCGGTCTCGGGCGACACCAGCGTCACCTCCTCGGCGGCGCGCACCAGCAGCCGCGCGCAGGCCGCGCCGATGGCGCCGGTGGCGCCCACCACCATGGCCTTGAACTTGACCCGCGCCTTGCCGCGCGGCTTGGGGCACAGGCCCATGCGCAGCATCGCGTCGTGCGCGGCCCACAGCGCGCCCGACGCGCTGTAGCTGTTGCCGGTGGTGATCGGCAGCGGCGCGCGCCGCGCCACGGTGACGCCGGCATCGCCCACCACCTTGGTGAAGGCGCCCAGGCCCATGATCTGCGCGCCCAGCTTCTTGGCCATCTCGGCGGCGGCCAGCAGCCGGCGGTAGGTGAACTCGGGCGGGTGGCCCATGATCTCGCGCGGCGTGCCGCCCACCGAGATCAGCCAGCCTTCGGCCTCCACGCCGGTGGGCGAGACGATGCCCTCGACGCGTGAATAGACGAAGGGCGGCGCATAGGCCATCACCTTCTCCAGCGAGTCCATCAGCAGCGGCGGCGACACCCGCGACAGCATCTCGACCGGCTTGATGATCTTGAAGTATTCCTGCGACAGCGGGTGGATCACGAAGGCGAAGCGGTTCACCCGCTTGAAGCCGTTGGGGTAGACCAGCCGCGGCTGCAGTTGCAGCCCGGTGATGATCTCCAGGTAATCGTCCTCCAGCAACTCGTCGCCGCTCCTGCCGGTGGCGGCCTGGATCATCGCGTCGAACAGTTCGGGGCCCAGCACCCGGCCTTCGAGCACCGGCGCGCCGTCCACCACCAGGTGCACGCCGCAGGCCTTGAAGTGCGCCAGCCGCTCGTCGTTGACGTTGGCGGTGATCACCGTCTTGCCGGCCAGCTCCTCGAGGCCGAAGTCGTCCAGCTCATGCGCCGGCGCCACCACCACGGTGGCCTTCTGCAGCGCCTTGCGCAGCACGAAATGCGTCCACTGCCGCATCAGTTCGGGCGGCACCAGCCGCGGCGGCGCCCAATGCGCCACCTGGTGTGCGCCGGTGGCATACAGGCCCAGCGCATCCAGCGAGCCCAGCAGCTTGGGCACGCCCAGCTGCAGCAGCGGATCGGCGAAGCGCAGGTTGTCGCTGTACTCCGACATCGTGGTCGCCAGCTTGCCGTGCGCCAGGCCCGAGAAGAACAGCACCCGCGCGTTGTCGAAGTAGTGGCCCAGCGCGGCCTGGGTGTGGCGCACGGTCCACTCCAGGAAGATGTCGCCGAGCCGGGCGCCGTCGCTGGGCACCAGGCGTTTGCTGGCGCTGCGCAGGCGCTGGCGGTCCTGCTCGCCCTGGCGCGCCGCGCCCAGGCGGTGGCTGTCGCGCAGCAGGCCCAGGCCGATGGCGTCGGCGCGCTTGTCCCATTGGCGCAGCCGCTGCTCGGCTTCGGCCAGGCTGCCGTCGGTGCCCAGCCGCCGCACGCGCAGTTCGGTGCCCAGCAGGTGGGTGTTGAAGTCGAAGTCCAGGCTGCTTGCGCCCAGGCTGATGCCGATCACGTTCTTCATACGCCATCCGGTGCAAAGTGGTTGGCAGCATCTTGGAGGAACCCGTGAAATCCAGCTTGATCAGCGACATGGCGCGTTCATTCGGCCTGCCCCGGCTGAAGCGCGCCGCGGGGGTGGTGACGCGCCGCCTGCCCATCCCGCAGCCGCTGCTGCTGGTGGGCCCCGGCGCCAGCGCGCGGCTGGGCGAGGCGATCGCCGACTTCGGTCACCGCCGCGTGCTGCTGGTGACCGACGCGGTGGTGACGAAGCTGGGCCTGCTGACGCCGCTGACCGACGCGCTGAAGGCGCGCGGCACGGCCTTCGTG
>JAURXG010000571.1 GCA_030654555.1 Aquabacterium sp. | reverse complement strand
CAACATCACCGACGGCATGCAGGATGGCGAGACCTGGATCCGCGTGCGCTCGGACGGCCGGCCACGCGCGGTGGGCTTTCGCACCAGCGAGTACCCGGCCTTCCCGACCGACATGCAGGCACAGTTCATGGCGGTGGACTGCATCGCCCAGGGCACGGCGCGCATCAGCGAGACGATCTTCGAGAACCGCTTCATGCACGTCAACGAGCTGGTGCGGCTGGGTGCGCACATCGAGGTGGACGGCCACACGGCCGTGGTCACCGGCGTGCCGCTGCTGCAGGGTGCCACCGTGATGGCCACCGACCTGCGCGCGTCGGCCAGCCTGGTGATCGCCGGCCTGGTGGCGCAGGGCGAGACGCAGATCGACCGCATCTACCACCTCGACCGCGGCTACGACCGGATGGAAGCCAAGCTGCGCGCCATCGGCGCAGACATCGAAAGGCAGAAATGAATTCCCCCCGAAGCGCCTTTGGCGCCTCCCCCCAGGGGGCGACGCCAGCGGCCCGGCCAAGCCGGTTCCGCGGCGTCCGCTTGGTTGGGCCTGCGCGTGCGGCCGGTGGCACGTTGTCTCGCCTGGGGAGCTTGCCATGAACTCGATCATCACGCTGGCCCTGTCCAAGGGCCGCATCTTCGACGACTGCCTGCCGCTGCTGGCGGCCGCCGGCATCGAGGTGAGCGAAGACCCCGAGAAGAGCCGCAAGCTGATCCTCGGCACCAGCCAGCCCGGCGTGCGGGTGGTGCTGGTGCGCGCCAGCGACGTGCCCACCTACGTCGAGCATGGTGGTGCCGACCTGGGCGTGGCCGGGCTGGACGTGCTGCTCGAGCATGGCGCCGACCTGGCGGCCAGCGGCCTGTACGTGCCGGTCGACCTGAAGATCGCCCGCTGCCGCATGAGCGTGGCGACGCGCGCCGACTTCGACTACGCCGCCGCGGTCAAGCAGGGCTCGCGCATCCGCGTGGCCAGCAAGTACACCCAGATCGCGCGCCAGCACTTCGCCGACAAGGGCGTGCACGTCGACCTGATCAAGCTCTACGGCTCGATGGAGCTGGCGCCACTGACCGGGCTGGCCGATGCCATCGTCGACCTGGTGTCCACCGGCAGCACGCTCAAGGCCAACCACCTGGTCGAGGTCGAGCGCATCATGGACATCAGCGCGCGCTTGGTGGTGAACCAGGCCGCGCTCAAGCTCAAGCGCGAGCCGCTGCGCCGGCTGATCGACGCCTTCGCCCGCGCCGCGGGCTGAACCCTCCACCCACGCCCTGCGCACCATGCCCGCCGTCGACATCCGCCACCTCAGCACCACGTCGCCCAGCTTCGAGGCCGAGTTCCAGCGTGTGCTGCACTGGTCGGCCGAGACCGACGACGCGATCGAGCAGCGGGTGGCCGGCATCCTGGCCGACGTGAAGCAGCGCGGTGATGCCGCGGTGCTCGACTACACCGCGCGCTTCGACGGCCTGGCTGCCACCCGCATGGCCGACCTGGAGCTGTCGCAGGCCGACTTCAAGGCCGCCTTCGACGGACTGCCCGCGGCCCAGCGCGAGGCCTTGCAGGCCGCCACCCGCCGCGTGCGCAGCTACCACGAGGCGCAGAAGAAAGCCTCGGGCGAGAGCTGGAGCTACCGCGACGAAGACGGCACGCTGCTGGGACAGAAGATCACGCCGCTCGACCGCGTGGGCATCTACGTGCCCGGTGGCAAGGCGGCCTACCCGTCCAGCCTGATCATGAACGCGGTGCCGGCGCATGTGGCGGGTGTGCAGGAGATCATCATGGTGGTGCCCACGCCGGTGCGTGGCAGCGTGGCCACCGGCGGCAGCGGCTCGGCCGCCACCGCTGCGCGTGGCGAGCGCAACGAGCTGGTGCTGGCCGCGGCCCACGTGGCCGGCGTCAGCCGCGCCTTCACCATCGGCGGAGCGCAGGCGGTGGCGGCATTGGCCTACGGCACGGCCACCGTGCCGCGTGTCGACAAGATCACCGGTCCGGGCAATGCCTACGTGGCCAGCGCCAAGAAGCGGGTGTTCGGCAGCGTGGGCATCGACATGATCGCCGGCCCCAGCGAGATCCTGGTGCTGGCCGATGGCAGCACGCCGGCCGACTGGGTGGCGATGGACCTGTTCAGCCAGGCCGAGCACGACGAGCTGGCGCAGAGCATCCTGCTGTGCCCCGATGCCGGGTACATCGCCGCGGTGCAGCGCGAGATTCACCGCCTGCTGCCCACCATGCCGCGCGCGGCGATCATCACCCAATCGCTGGCCGGGCGCGGTGCGCTGATCCTCACCCGCAGCATGGAAGAGGCCTGCGCGATCAGCAACCGCATCGCGCCCGAGCACCTGGAAGTGTCCAGCCGCGACCCGCACCGCTGGGAGCCGCTGCTGCGCCACGCCGGCGCGATCTTCCTGGGTGCCTACACCAGCGAGAGCCTGGGCGACTACTGCGCCGGCCCCAACCACGTGCTGCCGACCTCGGGCACCGCGCGCTTCTCGTCGCCGCTGGGGGTCTACGACTTCCAGAAGCGCAGCAGCCTGATCGAGGTCAGCGAGGCCGGCGCCCAGGTGCTGGGGCCGATCGCCGCCACGCTGGCCTATGGCGAAGGGCTGCAGGCGCATGCGATGGCGGCGGAATTCCGGCTCAAGCGCGGAGACTGACGCCTTGCGCTTGACACGAAGTTCGTGCAACACGAAAATCGTGCAACACGAATTCAGTGGTTTGGGGTGGGCATGAAGAACGTCACCGTCACGATGGAAGACAGCGTTGCCGACTGGGCGCGCATGGAAGCGGCGCGCCGCAACACCAGCGTGTCGCGGCTGGTGGGCGAGATGCTGGCCGAGAAGATGCGGCGCGACGACGCCTACGAGCGGGCGATGCAGGAATGGCTGCAGCGCGACCTGAGCTTCAGCTCCGACGGTGCCCCCTACGCCAAGCGCGAAGAGATCTATGCCGAGCGCCTCGATCGTTTTCGTTGACACCAACGTGCTGGTGTACTCCGAGGACCGGGCGCATCTCGACAAGCACGTCGCGGCGCGGCGCTGGCTGCGTGAGCTCTGGGTGCGCCGCTGCGGTCGGGTGAGCACCCAGGTGCTCAACGAGTTCTATGTCGTTGCCACGCGCAAGCTCAAGCCGGCCATGCCGGCCGGCGATGTGCGGGCCGAGGTGCGCCGCTACCAGCGCTGGCAGCCCTGGTCGGTCGACCATGCCACGGTGGAAGCGGCCTGGGCCGTCGAAAGCCGCTATGGCTTGCACTACTGGGACGCCCTGATGGTGGCCGCCGCCCAGCAGCAAGGCTGTGCCGCCTTGCTGACCGAAGACCTGCCGCACGACCAGGTGATCGACGGCGTGACCATCCTCAACCCCTTCATCACCGGGCCGGAATGGCTCGACAACCCCAGGCTCGACCAGGCCACCGCATGACCCAACCCGACGCCACCATCAACCGCGTGATCCGCCGCGACATCCAGGGCATGCATGCCTATGCGGTGCAGCCCAGCGCCGGGCTGATCAAGCTCGACGCGATGGAAAACCCGTTCACGCTGAGCGAGGCCCTGCAGCACGAACTGGGCGAGCGCCTGGGCCGCGTGGCGATCAACCGCTACCCCGCGGGACGCGTCGACGACTTGCGCACCGCGCTGGCCGCCCATGCCGGCCTGCCCGAGGGCTGCGCGCTGACGCTGGGCAACGGTTCCGACGAGCTGATCACGATGCTCAGCATGGCCTGCGACCTGCCCGGCGCGGTGGTGATGGCGCCGCTGCCGGGCTTCGTGATGTACGCGATGTCGGCACAGTTGCAGGGGCTGGCGTTCGTCGGCGTGCCGCTGACGGCCGACTTCGAGCTGGATGAGGCGGCGATGCTGGCCGCCATCGCCGAGCACCGCCCTGCGCTGCTGTACCTGGCCTACCCGAACAACCCCACCGCCAACCTGTGGAACGACGCCACCATCGAGCGCTGCATCGAGGCGATGGGCCGCGTCAACGGCCTGGTGGTGATGGACGAGGCCTACCAGCCCTTTGCCGCGCACGATTCGATGGAGCGGTTGCGCCGCCACCCGCACCTGCTGGTGATGCGCACGCTGAGCAAGTTCGGCCTGGCCGGCGTGCGCATCGGCTACCTGATGGGCGCGGCCTCGCTGATCAACGAGGTGGAGAAGGTGCGCCCGCCCTACAACATCAGCGTGCTCAATGCCGAGGCGGCCTTGTTCGCGCTGGAGCACGCCGCGGTGTATGCCGAGCAGGCCGCGACCATCCGGGCCGAGCGCGAGCGCCTGTTCGCGGCCCTGGGCGATCTGCCCGGCGTGTTGCCTTATCCCAGCCAGGCCAACATGATCCTTGCCCGCGTGCCCGATGCCGCAGCCACCTTTGCCGGCATGAAGCAGCGCGGCGTGCTGGTCAAGAACGTGTCGACGCTGCACCCGCTGCTGGCCAACTGCCTGCGCATCACGGTGGGCACCCCCGACGAGAATCGCCGCATGCTCGACGCGCTGCGCGCGTCGCTCTGAACTGAAAGCCCAGACCATGGACCCGACCTCCGACCGCACGGCCGACGTCAGCCGCAACACCAAGGAGACGCAGATCCGCGTGCGCCTGAACCTCGATGGCACGGGCCATGGCACGTTCGCCACCGGCATCGGCTTCTTCGACCACATGCTCGACCAGGTGGCGCGCCACGGCCTGATCGACCTCGACATCCAGTGCCAGGGCGACCTGCACATCGACGGCCACCACACGGTGGAAGACGTCGGCATCACCTTGGGGCTGGCGGTGGCGCAGGCGGTGGGCGACAAGCGCGGCATCACCCGCTACGGCCACAGCTACGTGCCGCTCGACGAGGCGCTGTCGCGCGTGGTGGTCGACTTCTCGGGCCGGCCCGGGCTGCACCAGCACATCCCGTTCACCTCGGGCATGGTCGGCAACCTCGACACCCAGCTGGTCTACGAGTTCTTCCAGGGCTTCGTCAACCACGCGCTGTGCACGCTGCACATCGACAACCTGAAGGGCATCAATGCCCACCACCAGGCCGAGACGGTGTTCAAGGCCTTCGGCCGCGCACTGCGTTTGGCGTTGACGCCCGATGCGCGCTCGGCCGGCGTGATCCCGTCCACCAAAGGAAGCCTGTAGCCATGGCCAAGACGGTCGCCGTGGTCGACTACGGCATGGGCAACCTGCGCTCGGTGTCGCAGGCGGTGATGCATGTGGCGGCCGCCTCGGGCTACGAGGTGATCGTCACCCAGCGGCCCGAGGACGTGATGGCCGCCGAGCGGGTGGTGCTGCCCGGCCAGGGCGCGATGCGCGACTGCATGCGCGAGCTGCACGACTCGGGGCTGAAGGAGGCGGTGCTCGACGCCGCGTCGCGCAAGCCGCTGATGGGCGTGTGCGTGGGCATGCAGATGCTGCTCGACCACAGCGAGGAGCAGGACACGCCCGGGCTGGGCCTGATCCCCGGCCGGGTGAAGCGCTTCCAGCTCGAAGGCCGTATCCAGCCCGATGGCAGCCGCTACAAGGTGCCGCAGATGGGCTGGAACCAGGTCTTTGCGCAAGCGCCCGGCGGCGCGCCGCACCCGATCTGGCAGGGCGTGCCCGACGGCAGCTGGTTCTACTTCGTGCACAGCTATTACGCCGCGCCGTCGGACGCACGCCACATCGCGGGCTTCACCGAGTACGGCGAGCGCTTTACCTGCGCGGTGGCGCGGGATAACATTTTTGCCACCCAGTTCCATCCCGAGAAGAGCGCCGACCAGGGCCTGGCCCTGTACCGCAACTTCCTGGCCTGGAAGCCCTGAGTCCCGCTTCCACTCCCTCCACCCCACCTGTGCTGCCCCGGCCATGCTGCTGATCCCCGCCATCGACCTGAAAGACGGCCACTGCGTTCGCCTCGAGAAGGGCGACATGAACGTCTCCACCACCTTTGGTGAAGATCCCGCCGCGATGGCCCGCCGCTGGCTGGATGCCGGCGCGCGGCGCCTGCACCTGGTCGACCTCAACGGCGCCTTCGCCGGCAAGCCGGTCAACGAGCCGGCCATCAAGGCCATCCTGCACGAGGTGGGCGACAAGATCCCGGTGCAGCTGGGCGGGGGCATCCGCGACCTCGACACCATCGAGCGCTACCTCGACGACGGCATCAGCTACATCATCATCGGCACCGCGGCGGTCAAGAGCCCGGGCTTCCTGAAGGACGCCTGCACGGCCTTCGGCGGCCACATCATCGTGGGCCTGGACGCCAAGGACGGCAAGGTGGCCACCGACGGCTGGAGCAAGCTCACCGGCCACGAGGTCGTCGACCTGGCGAAGAAGTTCCAGGACTACGGTGTCGAGGGCGTGATCTACACCGACATCGGCCGCGACGGCATGCTCACCGGCATCAACATCGAGGCCACGGTGAAGCTGGCGCAGGCGCTCACCATCCCGGTGATCGCCTCGGGCGGACTGTCCGACATCGCCGACATCGAGCGTCTGTGCGCGATCGAGGGCGAGGGTGTCGAGGGCGTGATCTGCGGCCGCTCGATCTACAGCGGCGCGCTGGATTTCGCTGCCGCGCAGCGGCGCGCCGACGAGTTGCTGACCGGCTGAGCACCGAGCCGGCCTGTCGACCACGAGGGCGCCGCGAGGCGCCCTCGGTGTTTCAGGCGCTCTGGCGGCGCTTGGCGGCCCAGCCGACGAGGCCCAGGCCGGCCAGCATCAACGCATAGGTCTCGGGCTCGGGCACGGCGGTGACGAAGGCGCGGATCTCGCCACCGCCAAAGGTCGTGGTGTGGATGTTGAAGTAGGCGTTGCCCGAGCTCAGGTTGCTGATCAGGCGCGCCTCGGCACCGGCTGCCGTGCCGCCGCTGCCGGTGACGAAGCCGGCGTTGTACTGGTTGGCCTGGGTCAGATCGATCAGGCGGGTGTAGCTGCCGGCCTTGACGCCCAGCGGGAAGCCGGGAAGCAGGCCGCCCTCCGCCAGCGCCACCGAGGCCGTGCCCGTGTTGGGCAGCGCGGTGCAGCAGTGGATGTGCGCGTTGCTGGTGTTGCCGGACAGTCCAGCCCAGGTGGCGCTGATGTTCAGCGTGTGGGCCACGGGGTCGTAGACCATGTCGAGCGTGCCGGAGCCGGTGGCCCCAATTGCTTCGGCGGCGAACGACCCCTGGAAGGTCGTGACTTGTGCCTGGGCAGGTGCGGCCAGCACGATCGCGGCGGCGAATGCGACAAGCGACAGGGAATGTTTCATGGTGGTCAACTCCTGTGGGGGAATGGAGGAAGAGCCCTCAACCCATCCATACGCATGATGCGCATCAATTCGTCCAACCGTCGCCCCCCACGACTAGGGGCAGGGATAATCTCTAGCTCCCTCGAACCACTGCCGCCATGCTCGCCAAACGCATCATTCCCTGCCTCGACGTCACCGGCGGCCGTGTCGTCAAGGGCGTCAATTTCGTCGAACTGCGTGATGCCGGCGATCCGGTGGAGATCGCCGCGCGCTACAACGAGCAGGGCGCCGACGAGC
>JAURXG010000565.1 GCA_030654555.1 Aquabacterium sp. | reverse complement strand
CGCCAGCCAGTTCAGGATCGGCGGCGGGTCGATGCCCACACGAAACACCGGCAACCGGGTTTCGGGCGCCGGGTCGGGGTTCCAGCGGGCATCGACCACGTCCTTGGCGGGCGTCTGGGCGGTGCCGGTCGCGGCATCGGGCGCGGTGGTGGCGGCTGGCGGCGGCGGCAAGGGCGCAGGCGGTGCCGGGGGCGGTGGCGCCAGCAGGGTGCCCAGCGCGCGTGGGGCCACATGGTGCTCGGCAAAGATCGCGCCGAAGTCCGTCCGGGTGCGCGCATCCTTGAACTCCTTGGCCAGGAAGTCGATGAACTCCGAAAAGGTCTTGGCGGTGCTCTTGACCAGCAGGTCGAACAGCGCCTTGTGACCCAGCGTCACCTCGTCGGCCTTGCCCTCGGCGCCCCCGGTGCCGTCCAGCAGATCCCACAGCATGCGGGCGACCGACAGCTCGTTGCGCTCGCCGTCGCGGGTGGCTTCGACGACGGGCTTGCCGCCGTCCGTCAGCGTGCCCTTCTGTTCGATGTTCCAGCCGAGGTCGGCATCGATCGTGTCCCGGTAGGTGGTGATCTCGTCCCGGATCGACGCCTTGCCGGCGCCGATGCGCACGTCGGGCAACTGCGCCAGCCCGGGCTGCCGGTTTTCCCAGTCCTGCGCGGCGGACTGGAAGAAGTTGCTGTAACCCTCCGACCAGGCGAGCGCGTCGGTCAGGATGCCCGAGAACGAGTGGCTGCCGCCCGGCATCGGAAAGCCGTTGAAGCCATTGGCGAACGAGGCTGCGTGGCCCACCTCGTGCAACAGCACGTCCCAGTCGAAGGCATCGGAACTGATGTTGCCCGGCCGTGTCGCTGATTCGTTCAGGCCCACGTTGAGCTGGAAGGTCCTGGCGTCCTGGCTGGCCGGCTGGTTGACCGAGGTGATGCCGGGCGTGCCCAGCACGCCGTTGATCGTGATCGCCTGCGCCCCCAGGAACTCCAGGTAGCGCTTGCCGGTGACCAGCGCGTCGAACGACGCGAAGGCCCGGCCCTCGTCGGTGTTGGTGCCGGGCACGGTGTAGGGCAGCGCCGAGAAGCTGCCGCCGACATTGGCCACCGCCGGACTCTGGGCGGTGTAGTTCGCGCCCGCCGTGTTGTCGGCGCGCTTGAAGTTCATCGACACCTGGACGCTGCCGCTGCCCGTGGCCGCCAGGATGCGGCCCGCCGGATCGATGCCACCGGCCTCGAAGTTCTCGAGCTGCGCGCTGGCCTTGCCGTTCAGGCCGGTCACGATCGTCGGAAACGGGCCCGAGGTGCCGAAGGGGCCGATCGCCCGGTAGGTGGTGCTGCCATCGGGCTGCTGGTCGTAGACCTCCATGCGCCCCAGGCGAACGGCGTGGGTGCGGTTGTCGAGATCCTGGTAGCCGAACTGCCAGTTGCCCTCGATCACATCGACCGCGCCGGCCGGGCCGGCCAGCAAGCCCAACGCGAGGGCCGGGCCGCCCATGAGCGCGCAACGGCGGCGCAGGCCCGGGCGTTGCGTTGAACCGGTGGTGCGCATGACGATCCCCTCTTCGAGCTGCCTCGCGGCGAAAGCCCGAAGTTACGCAGCGCTGCGCACCGCATGTTGAGTCGACGCAACCGCGCCTTGCGGCGTCGACTCAGGGATACAGCCCGCGCGACTGGCGCGCCGTCAGGATGCGCTCGCAGGCCACCGCGAAGGTGGCGGTGCGCAGCGTGATCTGGTGCTGGTCGGCGGTGTCCCAGATCTTCTTGAGCGCGCCGACCATGATCTTGTCGAGCCGCAGGTTGATCTCGTCCTCGGTCCAGAAGAACGAGGAGAAGTCCTGCACCCACTCGAAGTAGCTCACCGTCACGCCGCCGGCGTTGCAGATCACGTCGGGCACCACCAGGATGCCGCGCTCGGCCAGGATGTCGTCGGCCGCCGAGCCGGTGGGACCGTTGGCGCCTTCGAGCACCAAGCGGGCCTTCAGCCGGTTGGCGCGTGCCGCGGTGAGCTGGTTCTCCAGCGCGGCGGGGATCATGATCTGGCAGTCGACGTCCCAGAAACATTCGTTGTCCATCGCCTCGGCGCCGGCAAAGCCGGCCACGCCGCCGGTGGCCTTGACATGCGGCATCAGCAGCGACAGGTCGAAGCCGCGGGGGTTGTAGATGGTGCCGGTGTGGTCCTGCGCGGCGACGATGATCGCGCCGGCCTGGCCGAACAGCTCGGCCGCCGACGAGCCCACGTTGCCGAAGCCCTGCACCGCCACCTTGGCGCCGATGATCTCGAGGTTGATGCGCCGCGCCGCCTCGCGCCCGGTGACGAACACGCCGCGGCCGGTGGCCTTCACCCGGCCCAGGCTGCCGCCCAGGTGGATCGGCTTGCCGGTGACCACGCCGGTGGCGGTGGCGCCGGTGTTCATCGAGTAGGTGTCCATCATCCACGCCATGATCTGCGCGTCGGTGTTGACGTCGGGCGCCGGGATGTCCTGGTTCGGGCCGATGATGATGCCGATCTCGCTGGTGTAGCGGCGCGTCAGGCGCTCCAGTTCCTTGATCGACAGCTGCTTGGGATCGACCCGGATGCCGCCCTTGGCGCCGCCGAAGGGCAGGTTCACCGCGGCGTTCTTGATGCTCATCCAGGCCGACAGCGCCATCACCTCCTCGAGCGTGACGTCGGGGTGGAAGCGCACGCCGCCCTTGCCCGGGCCGCGCGTCAGGCTGTGCTGCACCCGGAAGCCCTCGTGGTGCGCGATGCGGCCGTCGTCCATCTCGATGGGAACGTCGACGATCAGCGCGCGCTTGGGGCGCTTGAGCGTCTCGACCCAGCGCGCCAGCGGCCCCAGGTAGGGAATCACGCGGTCGACCTGGGTGAGGTAGGTGCCCCAGGGGCTGTCCGAGGTCGGGTTCACATACGAGAGCGGCATGGTCATCCTGTTGGGTGGCTGGGTGGGTTCGGCGCTGCGGCGATGCGCCTCGTGGGCGCATCGGGCAGCTTGCGGCGCAATGTAGAGGCTGGACCGCGGTTCGGGGCGCCTCATGCGCCGATTGCATCATGTCGGCCCCGCATGACATGACGCACTGCAGCATCGCCGGTGCCGCCGATGCCGTGGACGGAAGTGGCTGGCTACACTGCCCGCCATGAGCTTCCACCCCCTCTCCACCATCGCCTTCATCGGCGGCGGCAACATGGCCAGCGCGCTGATCGGCGGGCTGATCCGGGCGCAGCGCGCACCCGACAGCATCCTGGTGATCGACCCCGGCGAAGGCCAGCGCGCCAGGCTGGCGGCCGACTTCGGCGTGCGGGTGCAGCCCGCGGCCGACGCGGCGCTGGCCGAAGCGGCGCTGGTGGTGTGGGCCGTCAAGCCGCAGCTGTTCGCCGAAGCCGCTGCCCCCTGCGCGGCGCAGTTGCGCGCTGCGCTGCACCTCAGCGTGATGGCCGGCATCCGCAGCGATGCGATCGCCCGCGCCTGCGGCACCACGCCGGCCGCCGCGCGCATCGTGCGCAGCATGCCCAACACGCCGGCGCTGATCGGTCGCGGCATCGCCGGGCTGTTTGCCACGCCGGCCGTAACACCTGAAGAACGCGGCCTGATCGAGCAGGTGCTGGCGCCCACCGGCCAGACGCTGTGGGTGGACCACGAGGCCGACCTCGACGCGGTGACCGCGCTGTCGGGCTCGGGCCCGGCGTATGTCTTCTACTTCGTCGAGGCGATGATGGCCGCCGCGGCGCAGATGGGCTTGTCGGCCGAGCAGGGCAAGCGCCTGGCGCTGGCCACGTTCGACGGCGCCACCGCGCTGGCCGCACAGTCGGCCGATCCGCCCGAGCTGCTGCGCGAGCGCGTCACCAGCAAGGGCGGCACCACCTACGCCGCGCTGCAGTCGCTGGAGGCCAGCGGCGTGAAGGCGGCGTTCGTGCAGGCGCTGATCGCGGCGCAGCAGCGCGCGCGGGCGTTGGGCGACGAGTTCGGCGGCTGACGTCCACCGTCGGTGCCGCGGGGCGGTTACCGCAGCGCCAGATCCAGCACCACGCCGGCATACACCGCGAAGCCCAGCCAGTGGTTGACGCGGAAGGCCTTGAAGCAGCCTTCGCGCGTGCGGCCGCGGATCAGCGTGTAGTGCCACAGCGCCTGCACCGCCGCGGCGGCGATGCCGGCGGCGAACACCACGCCCAGGCCCAGCCTGTGCCCCAGCACCGCCCAACTGGCCAGGTACGCGGCATAGAAGCCCATCACCGCCACCACGTCCCAGCCGCCCAGCGTCAGCGCCGAGGTCTGGATGCCGATCTTCAGGTCGTCGTCGCGGTCGACCATCGCGTACTCGGTGTCGTAGGCCAGCACCCAGCACAGGTTGCCCAGCAGCAGCAGCCAGGCGGCCGTGTGCACCGCCGCGCCGATGGCGGCCAGGCCCCAGTCGCGCCCGCCCAGCACCGCGGCAAAGGCCATCGGGATGCCGAAGCTGAAGGCCACCCCCAGCACCGCCTGCGGCATCGCCACGCTGCGCTTGGCATAGGGATAGATCAGCGCGATGGCCAGTGCGGCGAACGACAGCGTGATGGTCGGCGGGTTGGTCGTCAGCACCAGCATGAAGTCCCCCAGCGCCAGCACCGCGCCCAGCATCAGGGCCTCGCGCACCGGCAGCGCGCCGCTGGTGACCGGCCGGCGCGCGGTGCGCTTGACGTGGCGGTCGAACTCGCGGTCGGCCACGTCGTTGCTGCAGCAGCCGGCGCTGCGCATCAGGATGGTGCCGAGCACGAACACCGCCAGCAGGTGCCAGCCGGGGAAGCCGTCGGCGGCGATCCACAGCGCGGCCAGCGTGGGCCACAGCAGCAGCAGCCAGCCGGCCGGGCGGTCCCAGCGGACGAGGTCGAGGTAGAGCGCAAGGCGCGAGGGTGCCGGGGCGGTGAGGGCCATGCCGGGAATTATCGGCCGCCCGGGTAAGCTGCCGGCCATGACCGCATCCCGCTTGAATCCGCACCTCGATCTGCACCCCGAGGTGGCCGCGGCGCTGGCCGCTGGCGCGCCGGTGGTGGCGCTGGAGTCGACCATCGTCAGCCACGGCATGCCCTGGCCGCAGAACGCCGAGACCGCGCTGGCGGTGCAGGCGGAGGTGCGCGCCCACGGCGCCGTGCCGGCCACCATCGCGGTGATCGACGGCCGGCTGCAGGCGGGGCTGAGCGACGCCCAGATCGAGCGGCTGGGCCGCGCCGGTGCGGCCACGGTCAAGGCCAGCCGGCGCGACCTGCCGGTGCTGGTGGCGCAGCGTGGCACCGGGGCCACCACGGTGGCGGCGACGATGATCATCGCGGCGCTGGCCGGCATCCGCGTGTTCGCCACCGGCGGCATCGGCGGCGTGCACCGGGGCGCGGCCACCAGCTTCGACATCTCCGCCGACCTGCAGGCGCTGGCGCGCACCGCCGTGGCGGTGGTGTGCGCCGGCGCCAAGAGCATCCTCGACCTGGGGCTGACGCTGGAATACCTGGAGACCCACGGCGTGCCGGTGATCGGCCACCAGACCGACCGGCTGCCGGCCTTCTTCAGCCGCGACAGCGGTTTCGGGGTGGATGTGCGGCTGGACAGCGCCGCCGAGATCGCCGCGGTGATGCGGGCGCAATGGACGCTGGGCCTGGACGGCGGGCTGGTGGTGGCCAACCCCATCCCGGCCGAGTTTGCGCTGCCGCGCGAGGCCATCGACGGGGCCATCGCTCAGGCGCTGGCCGAGGCGGCGTTGCAGGGCATCATCGGCAAGGCCATCACGCCCTTCCTGCTCGACCGGGTGAACCAGCTCAGCGGCGGCCTGAGTCTGGCGGCCAACATCCAGCTGGTGCGCCACAACGCGCGGCTGGCGGCCGCGGTGGCGGTGGCCTATGCCGGACTTCAGCCGAAGCGGTAGCTGGCGAAATCGGGCTGCGCGATGGCGCGCTGGTACTCGCCGGTGAAGCCCGGCCACAGCGCCACCACCTTGCCACCTTCGGTGCGGTACCAGCTGCGGCAGCTGGTCCACACCGAGCCGTTCAGGCGCGCCTGCAGCGCGTCGTTGTGGGCGCGGAAGACCTCGGGCTTGAGGTCCAGCCAGCGCTCGCCGCCGGCCAGCACCCGCTGCATGCAGGCCACGGCGTAGGCCGCCTCGGGCTCGATGTAGAGCAGCGTGCTGGTGTGGCCGGTGGCGGTGTTGGGCCCCAGCATCAGGAACAGGTTGGGAAAGCCCGCCACGGTGATGCCGTAGTAGGCCTCGGGGCCCTGCGCCCAGGCCTCGCGCAGCGTGCGACCGTCGCGGCCGGTGACGCTGATCGTCGACAGCAGCTGCACCGTGTCGAAGCCGGTGGCGCAGACCAGCGCATCGAGGGGCCGCTCGCGGCCGTCGGCGGTGACGATGCCGTGCGGCGTGATGCGGGTGATCGCCTCGGTGACCAGTTCGCAGTTCGGCCGCGCCAGCGCCGGCAGGAAGTCGTTCGAATAGATCAGCCGCTTGCAGCCCAGCGGGTAGGGCGGCGTGAGCTTGGCACGCAGCGTGGCATCGCTCACCTGGCGTTGCAGGTGCATCGCCGCGGTCTTGAGCATGGCGCGGCGCGCGGCCGTGCCCTCGTCGAAGCCCTTGCGGCCCCATTCCAGCACCCGGTACCAGAACCCGCGCACCGCCTTGGCATAAGGCGGCAAGTGAGCGAGCAGCCGGTCGAGCGCGTGGTAACGCCGGTCCAGCCGCGGCAGCACCCAGTTGGCGGTGCGCTGGAACACGTGCAGCTGCGCCGCCTGCGCGGCGATCGGCGGGATCAGCTGCGAGGCGGTGGAGCCGGTGCCGATCACCGCCACGCGCTGGCCGGCCAGGTCGACACCGTGGTCCCAGCGTGCCGAGTGCAGCAGCTGGCCCTTGAAATCCTCCAGCCCGGGGATGTCGGGAAAGCGCGCCTGGCTCAACGGCCCGGTGCTGCAGACGAAGAAGCGTGCACGCAGCCGCTGGCCCGCGGCGGTGGCCAGCTGCCAGTGGCCGCTGGCCTCGTCGAAGCGCGCCTCGGTCAGCTGCGTGGCGCAGCGGATGTGCGGCGTGATGCCGTGCTGCTGCGCCACGCGCCGCATGTAGGCCTGGATCTCGGGCGCGGTGGCGAAGCGCCGCGTCCATGACGGGTTGGGCGCGAACGAGAACGAGTACAGCGGCGCCGGCACGTCGACCTGCGCGCCGGGGTAGGTGTTGTCCCACCAGGTGCCGCCCAGGCCGGGCGACTTCTCGAGGATCACGAAGTCGTGCAGGCCGGCCTTCTTCAGCGCGATGGCGATGCACAGGCCCGACATGCCGGCCCCGAGGATCACCACGGTGTGTTCGCTGACCCCGGCGCCGGGCGCGGTGGCGGCGGCCGTGTTCACCGCATCGACCTCATCACCGATGAAGCTGGCGGCGCGCGCCAGCGCGGCGTCGGCGCTGGGCAGGGCGCCGGCATGCGACTGGAAGACATGCCAGCGGCCGGTTGTCACCTCGCCACGCACCGCCACGCCGGCGGCTTGCAGCGCGTCGTGCAGGCGCAGGCTCTCGGCATGCAGCAGGTCGTCGGTGCCGACCTGGATCAGCACCGGCGGCAGGCCGTGCAGATCACCCAGCAACGGAGAGGCGCCCGGCTGTGCCGCGTCGGCGCCGGCCAGGTAGTGCGACGCGCCGGCGGCCACCCAGGCGCGGCTGAGCATGGCTTCGCCCGCCGTCGGTGGCGGCAGCTGGGCCAGCGTGGCATCGACCCAGGGCGCCATCAGCAGCAGCGCGGCGGGCCGCGGTTCACCCGCATCACGCAGCGCCAGCGCGGTGGCCAGCGCCAGGCCGGCGCCGGCCGAATCGCCGGCCAGCACCACCGGGCTATGCGCGTGCAGCGCGCGCACGGCGGCCAGCGCATCGTGCAGGGCGGCGGGGAAGGGGTGCTCCGGCGCCAGCCGGTAGTCGAGTGCAAACACCGCCATGCCGCAGTCGCGTGCCAGCGCCCCGGTGATGCCGCGGTGCGTGGCCGGGCTGCCCACGCAGTAGGCGCCGCCGTGCAGGTACAGCACGGTGCCGCGGCGCGGCGCGCCGTCGCGTGGGCGCACCCATTCGCCGCTCAGACCGGCCGGCCCGGCGGCCAGGGGGCCGGGCGTGATCTGCACACCGCGCGGCGGCAGGTTCAGCCGCGCCATCAGGCCCAGCCAGCGGCGCTGCGCGGCGATCGACCAGCGCGGCGAGAAGACCGGCTTGAGCAGCGCCTTCAGCGTGCCGCGCAGCAGCGGGGCCAGCAGCGCTTCGAGGGCGCCCCGCGGTTCGAAGGTCTCGATCGCCATCGACGGGCCGTTCGGCGCTTGGCGGGCGTCAGCCCTCCAGCCGCTTCTGGAACACCAGACCCGCGTGCTCGCGCAGCGCGTGGAACTTGATCTTGGGCCAGTTGCTCTCGATGGCGCGCAGCTCGGGCGCGTATTCGACCAGCAGCGTGGGCGCGTTGACCGCGTCGTAGGCCATGCGGTGGCTGTTGCCGTCGATGAAGCGCGCCAGCTCCTTCTCGCCGCCGTCGGCGTCGTCGCAGGTCACCCAGCGCGCGATCGAGAAGCGGCAGGGGCTGATACGCGCCTTGCAGCTGTACTCATGCTCGAGCCGGTGCGCCACCACCTCGAACTGCAGCTGGCCCACCGCACCCAGCATCAGCACCGAACCGGCCATCGGGCGGAAGACCTGGATCGCGCCCTCCTCGCCCAGCTGCTGCAGCCCGGCCTTGAGCTGCTTGGTCTTCAGCGGATCGGCCACCTCGACCATGCGGAACATCTCGGGCGCGAAGAACGGCAGCCCGGTGAACTGCAGCGCCTCGCCCTCGGTCAGCGTGTCGCCGAGCTGCAGCACGCCGTGGTTGGGGATGCCGATGATGTCGCCGGCATAGGCCTCGTCGAGCAGTTCGCGCCGCTGGCTGAGGAACGACACCACCGTGTTGGGCCGCAGCTCCTTGCCCGAGCGCACCACCTTCAGCCGCATGCCGCGCTCGAAATGGCCGCTGGCCACGCGCAGGAAGGCGATGCGGTCGCGGTGGCTGGGGTCCATGTTGGCCTGGATCTTGAACACCACGCCGCTGAACTTGCCCTCGTCGGGGTGCACCACGCGCTGCAGCGCCGGCCGCTCGCCGGGCGGCGGGGCCAGGTCGACCAGCGCGTCCAGCACCTCCTGCACGCCGAAGTTGTTGACCGCCGAGCCGAAGAACATCGGTGTCTGGTGGCCGCTGAGGAACTGCGCCTCGTCGAACGCCGGCGCGGCGTCGCGCACCAGCTCGATCTCGCCGGCGGCCTGCTCGTAGGCCGCGCCGAAGCGCTGGCCCAGCAGCGGGTTGGTCAGCCCGTCGATGATCTCGTCGTTGTCGTTGGCGCGGTCTTCACCCGGCTTGAACACGCGCATCTGGTTCTTGCGCAGGTCCATCACGCCGCCGAACACCTTGCCCATGCCCACCGGCCAGGTGAAGGGCACCACCGTCATGCCGAGCTCGCGCTCGATCTCGTCCATCAGGTTCAGCGGCTCCTGCACCTCGCGGTCCATCTTGTTGACGAAGGTGAGGATGGGCGTGTTGCGCGCGCGGCAGACCTGCAGCAGGCGGCGCGTCTGCGGCTCGACGCCGTTGGCCGCGTCGATCACCATCAGCGCGGCGTCCACCGCGGTCAGCACGCGGTAGGTGTCTTCGCTGAAGTCCTGGTGGCCGGGGGTGTCGAGCAGGTTGATCACGCAGTCGCGGTACTCCATCTGCATCACCGAGCTGGCCACCGAGATGCCGCGCTGCTTCTCGATCTCCATCCAGTCGCTGGTGGCGTGGCGCGTGGCCTTGCGCGCCTTCACCGAGCCGGCGATCTGGATCGCGCCCGAGAACAGCAGCAGCTTCTCCGTCAGCGTGGTCTTGCCTGCGTCGGGGTGGCTGATGATGGCGAAGGTGCGGCGGCGGCGCACTTCCCGGCCCAGCGGGCTGGCGGGGGCGTTCAACAGCGGGCTGGCGGGCGTGACGGGAGCGGCTTCGGACATGGCAAATCGGCGCGCCGCCGGTGGCGGACGCGCCGAACCTGAGAAAGGTGGAAACCCGTGATTATCGGTGCTGGGCGGTCTGGCTGCCGTGCGCTCGTTGCTGCCCCTACCGTCCGTCGAAAGCCGACGTTCGGCGGCTCGCGCGAGGACGAGGCCGGCGGGTGACTGGCTGACTCCATGTCATTCCGGGCCTGCGGCCCTCCCTTCTCTACTTGCGTCAGCCAGTCACCCGCCGGCCTCGTCCCGGAGGCAGCGGCGGCCTTCGAAGGCCCGAAACCCGCGTGCCGAGGTGGCGCCGGAGCGTCGGGCCGGGCGGGCGTGCTCTGCGCAGGTAAAGAAGGGAGGGCCGGAGGCCCGGAATGACACGGAGCAGAGCACGCCCGCCCGGCACGGCGCGATCGCGCAGGCCGTCGAACGCCGGCTTTCAAGCACCACAACGACCGCCAGCAACGAGCCGATCAGCCACACCCAGGTCGCCTGGGCCGCGGCTCAATACGGCCTGCGGTTCGGATCGGCCAGCGGGTTGGGCGTGGGCTCGGCGATCTTGCTCAGCCGGTTGCGGTCGGTGTGGTGGAAGGGCTCGTCGCGGCCGCGGATCTGCAGCACCGTGCCTTCTTCGTAGCTCCAGGTGCCGTCGTCGTGGATCGTCACCTGGATGCGGAACTCGGTGGTCTTGAAGGCCCAGTCGAGGAAGGGCGCCGAGCAGATGCCGTAGGTGTCGAGCCCCTGCGTGGCCGCCAGCGTGAAGCTGTTGGCGTCGGCCGCGGCGGTGCCGGCGGCCATCGCGGTCTGGCCGCGCGGGATCGTCAGCGTGTGGAGGATGGTGCCGGTGGCCGGCTCCCACAGCCAGTAGCCCACCTGGTCGTGGTAGGTCTTGACCTGGTCGGGCTTGGTGACATGCGTGTGGTAGCGCAGGCCGTACAGCAGTTGCGGGCCGTTGGTGGCCGGGTCGATCGGCTGCAGCTCGATGCGCTCGATGTAGGCCTGCTTCTTCGGCCCCTCGGCCTTGGGCTTGACGTCCAGCCCGCGGGTGCCTTGCCAAACGCCGGCCATGGGCCGCAGCGGGCCCAGGTTGGCCAGGGTGTCGACGTCGACGTTGCTGGGTTCGGTGTAGATGTCCTGTGGAAAGTCGCTCATGATCGATGCGGGGGTCCTGCTGCGATTGGTCACTTGCCGGTGAGCTTGGCCTTGAGGTCCTGGCCGACGCCTTTGTTGACGAACTGGTAGGTGGCCACCTGGATCAGGTCCACTTCGCCGGCCTTGTACAGCCCGGCCTTGACCATCTGCTCGTAGAAGTCTTTCACCCTGCCCGGGTTCATCGCGCCGATGCCCTGGCTGGCCGCCTCGCCCGAATCGACGATGCCCTGCGCCTTCATCAAGGCCACGCTGGCCTCCATCTCGGCCACGCTCATCTCGGGGTTGTCCTTGAGCATCATCGCGTTGGCGGCTTGGCGGTTGCCGTAGAGGTAGGTCACCCAGCCGATGGCCGAGGCATCGACGAAGCGCTGCACCAGGTCGGGCTTGTTCTTCACCGTCTCGGTGCGGGCCTCGATCACCGTGCTGTAGGTCGAGAAGCCGTGGTCGGCCAGCAGGTGCACCACCGGCTTGAACTTGCCCTGGTTCTCGAC
>JAURXG010000248.1 GCA_030654555.1 Aquabacterium sp. | reverse complement strand
CGCGCGGGTGCACAGCATCGCGCCGTTGATCCAACGCAAGTCTGCAGGTCCCGGCCTGCCCGACAGTTGCGGTCATGAATCGCTGCCCGTCGCACCCCCTTCGCCCCTGACAAGGGCCACCACTGCCGTTGACTCGCATGGAACCCCTTTTCGCCGCCTCCTCCGGTATCGCCGCGCTGCCCGAGCGCAACGCGGTCCTGCGGCCTGCCGACGCGCTCAGGCCGTCCCATCGACCCGTCCGGCCCGCGGCCTGCGCCGTGGTGGCCGATGGCGCGTTGTGGAGTGCCCTGCTGGGGACGCCGGCGCTCGGCAGTGCCGAGATCGCTGCGCTGGGCGCCATCGCGCTGGCGCGCCAAGTGACCGCGGGGCAGAGTGTGCTCAGCCGCAGCGCGTCGGCCAGCACGCTGGTGGCCCTGCGCAGCGGCGAGGTGGCACTGGGCTTTCGCACCGTGGACGGCACCTTCCGCACCGAGCGCATCGTGCGCGGACCGGCCTGGCTCGACCTGAGCTCGGCCTGGCTGGCCGGCCCGCACGCGATGGATGCGCAGGCGATGGGCCCGGCCAGCGTGGTCGAGCTGCCGCGCGACGCGCTGGAGGCCCATCTGGCCGAACATCCCGGTCTGGCGCAGCGGTTGATCCAGGGCCTGGCGCGCGAGGTGCAGGCGCTGACGGTGAACACCCACGAGCTGATGCACAAGGATGCGCCGGCCCGGCTGGCGCAGTGGCTGTACCAGCGCTGCGAGCCGCTGGCCGGCGAGTCCGGTCAGGCGGTGGTCAAGCTCAGCGACCGCAAGCGCGACGTGGCCTCGCAGCTGGCCATCACGCCCGAGACCTTGTCGCGGCTGATGCGCAGCTTCACCCGGCAAGGGGTGATCGAGGTCAGCGGCTACAGCGTGCGCGTGCTCGATCCGGCGGCGCTGGGGCGCCTGGCGCAGGCCTGACGCGGCCCGGCTTGGGCCGGCGCGGCCGGCCGGTTCAGGCCACCATCAGGCTGACCTGCACCTGGTTGCGGCCTTCGCGCTTGGCGCGGTACAGCGCTTCGTCGGCGCGCTGCAGCGCAGCGTCCAGCGTTTCATGCGGGCCCAACAGGGCCACGCCGACACTGACGGTGACCCGCAGGTCCATGCCCAGTGCCCGCGCACAGTCGATGTCCTCGATGGCGTGGCGCAGCCGCTCCGAGGCGCGCCGCGCAGCGGGCAGATCGTCCACCGGCAGCACCACGACGAATTCTTCACCGCCATAACGCGCCAGCAGCGCGTCGTGGCGCAGGTTCGCCTGCAGCGTGGTGGCCACCCGGCGCAGGACCTTGTCGCCCGCGGCGTGGCCGTGGCTGTCGTTGATGGACTTGAAGTGGTCGATGTCGAGCATCAGCACCGCCATGTCGCGATGGCGCTGCTGCGCCAGCTCGACCATCGGCGGCGCCACTTCGCGCAGCGCGCGGCGCGTCAGCATGCCGGTCAGCTCGTCGGTGGAGGCGCGGTTGCGCAGCTGCTGGTGCAGGCGCGCGTTGACCAGGCTCAGCAGCAGCGTGGCCATCACGATCGGAATCACGCCGTAGAGCGCGGCCAGCACCGGCTCCAGCGGCGCCGGCACATAGAGCAGGTCGGTGCGCGGCGCGCCGACATAGGCCATCGTGAAACCCAAGCGCAGCCAGCCCGAGGCCGCGACCAGCAGCAAGGACAGGCCCAGCCCGCGTTCGATGCGGTCGCGCGGGCTGCTGACGAAGCCGCGTGCATGCCAGGTCATCAGCGTGCCGGCGCTGGCCAGCCCCAGCGCATAGACCTGACCGAAGACCAGCGGCCCCGCCGCCATCGACGCCAGCACCGCCAGCAGCAGCCCCACCAGCAGGGCCGACAACACCGGCACCGGCAGGTTGCGGCCCTGCACATGGCCGAGGCCATGCGCCATCAGCACCACGCCTGCCAGGCTGCCGAAGGCCAGCGAGAACTGCGCCAGCGGATGGGCCGCGCCATCGCCCAGGCCGGCGGGCAGCAGGCCCAGGCCCAGCACCACCAGCGCCCAGCCGCACCGGCGCAGCGCCCGGCGCAGGCGCAGGTCGTCGGTCTCGACGAAACGCAGCATCGCCGAACCGACCAGGGCGGACACCCCGCAGTTCAGGTAGGCGCTGAGAACATCGACGTGGACCATTGCAGCAGGGGACTCAAGAAAGCGGGCTCGACGGTATATCGGCCGGGCCAGCCGAAGTCTTGAGGCCATGTGGCGGCGCGCACCGGGCGCCGGCGGTCGTCGCTCAGGGCCGGCTGGCGGCCTGCAGCAGCTGCGCCACCACCGCCACCGCGATCTGCTCGGGCTGCTTGCCGGTGATGCCGGGCACGCCGATCGGGCAGGTCAGCCGTGCCAGCGCCGCCGCGGCGATCCCACGCTGCTGGAAGCGGTGGAGGAAGCGCGCCCGCTTGGTGGCCGAGCCGATCAGCCCGAGGTAGCCGAAGTCGCCGCGCCGCAGGATCGCCTCGGTGATCGCCAGGTCCAGGTCGTGGCTGTGGGTCAGCACCAGGTAGAAGGCGCCGGGCGGCGCCAGCCGCACCTCGGCCTGCACCGGCTCGACACACAGGCGCTGGATGTGGGGCGAAGCAGCCTCGGTCGGAAACTCGCCCTCGCGCTCGTCGATCCACTGCACGGCGCAGGGCAGGGTCCCGAGCAGGCGCACGATGGCGCGGCCCACGTGGCCGGCGCCGTACAGCTGCAGCGTGAACAGCGGCGCTTCGTCGGGCCAGTCGGCGATGGCGGCGGCATCCAGCGGCGCGGTGCGCAGCGTCAGTGCACCGCCGCAGCACTGGCCCAGCGTGGGGCCCAGCGCGATGGCCTGGTCCTGCGGCTGGGCGCTGCAGTCGGCCAGCTGACTGCGCGCGCGGGCGATGGCCTGCAGCTCCAGATGCCCGCCGCCGATCGTGCCGGCCACCGCGTCGGCCGCCACCAGCATGCGCGTGCCGGCCTCACGCGGCACCGAGCCGCGGTGTTCGAGCACCTGCACCAGCATCGCCGGCCGGCCGGCAGCCAGCCAGGCCTGCGCCTGGTGCTTCAGCGCGTCGTGCATTCAGCGCGAGGCACGCACCGCATCCAGCGCGTCGAGCACCGCCTCGGGCGTGGCCGGGGCGCGCAGCGGTGGATCGATGCGGTGGCCGCCCATCGCCGAGACCGCATCGCGGATCGCCAGGAACACCGAGAACGGCAACAGCAGCGGCGGCTCGCCCACGGCCTTGCTGCGGTGGATGGTGTCGGCCGGGTTGTCGCCGTCGTACAAGGCCACGTTGAACACCGGCGGGCAGTCGTTGGCGGTGGGGATCTTGTAGGTGCTGGGGGCGTGGGTCATCAGCTTGCCCTGGTTCTTCGATCCGTCCGCGGGGTGCCACCACAGCTCTTCCATCGTCAGCCAGCCCATGCCCTGGATGAAGGCGCCCTCGACCTGGCCGATGTCGATCGCCGGGTTCAGCGACGCGCCCACGTCGTGCAGCAGGTCGGCGCGCAGCAGCCGGTGCTCGCCGGTGAGGGTGTCGATCACCACCTCGCTGCAGGCCGCGCCGTAGGCGAAGTAGTAGAAGGGCTTGCCCTTCAGCCGCTCGCGGTCCCAGTGCAGGCCGGGCGTGGCGTAGAAGCCGTCGCTCCACAACTGCAGGCGGGCGAAGTAGGCCTGCTGCACCAGCGCATCGAAGCTGATCTGGTGCGTGCCGGCGGCGGCCATGCCGTCGGCAAACTGCACGGTGGACGCGTCGATGCCGAGTTGGGCCGCCCACCACGCAGCCAGCCGATCGCGCACCTGGCGCGCCGCATCCTGCGCCGCCTTGCCGTTGAGATCGGTGCCGGTGGAGGCCGCGGTGGCCGAGGTGTTGGCCACCTTCTGCGTGTCGGTGGCTGTCACCCGCACGCGCTCCAGCGCGATGCCCAGTTCATGCGCCACCACCTGCGCCACCTTGGTGTTCAGGCCCTGGCCCATCTCGGTGCCGCCGTGGTTGACCAGCACCGAGCCATCGGCATAGACATGCACCAGCGCGCCGGCCTGGTTGAAGTGCGCCACGTTGAACGAGATGCCGAACTTCACCGGCGTCAGCGCCAGCCCGCGCTTGAGCACCGGGCTGCTGGCGTTGTAGGCGGCGATGGCGGCGCGGCGCGCGGCGTAGTCGCACTGCGCCTCGAGCTGCGCCACCAGCGGCTGCAGCAGGTTGTCGTCCACCACCTGCTCGTAGGGCGTCACGTTGTGGCTGGCGATGCCGTAGAAGTTGGCGCGGCGCACCGCCAGCGGATCGCGCCCGAGGCGGCGCGCCACGCTGTCGAGGATCATCTCGATGGCCAGCGCACCCTGCGGCCCGCCGAAGCCGCGGAAGGCGGTGTTGCTCTGGGTATTGGTCTTGCAGCAATAGCCGTGCATGGCCACATGGGGCAGCCAGTAGGCGTTGTCGAAGTGGCACAGCGCGCGCGTCATCACCGGCGGGCTCAGGTCGGCCGAATGGCCGGCGTTGGCGATCAGGTCGACCGTCACGCCGAGGAGTCGGCCGTCGTCGTCGTGGCCCACGTCCCACGCAAACTCGAAGCCATGGCGCCGGCCGGTGATCAGGGTGTCGTCGTCGCGGTCGGGCCGCAGCTTGACCGGCCGCTGCAGCCGGTGCGCGGCCAGCGCCGCGACGCAGGCGAACAGCGCGCTCTGGCTCTCCTTGCCGCCGAAGCCGCCGCCCATGCGCCGGCAGCTCACCTGCACCCGGTGCGACGCCAGCTGCAGCGCCTGCGCCACCGCGTGCTGCATCTCGCTGGGGTGCTGGGTGCTGCAGTGCACCAGCAGGCCGCCGTCTTCCTGCGGGATCGCGTAGCTGACCTGGCCTTCGAGGTAGAAATGCTCCTGCCCGCCCAGCGAGAAGCCGCCCCGCAGCCGGTGCGGTGCGCTGGCCAGCGCCGCGGCGGCATCACCCCGGGCCAGGTGCATCGGCGGCACCACGTACTGCCGCAGCGCATGGGCGTCCAGCGCCGTCAGCACCGCCGGCAGCGGCTCGATCTGCAGCACCTGCCCGGCCAGCGCCGCGGCGCGGCGTGCCTGCTCGCGGCTGTGGGCCACCACCGCGAACACCGGCTGGCCGACATGGCGCAGGGTGCCGTCGGCGAGGATCGGGTCGTCGTGCACGATGGGCCCGCAGTCGTTCGGGCCGGGGATGTCGGCGGCGCTGAACACCGCCACCACGCCGGGCTGGGCGCGCAGCGTGGCCAGGTCGATGGCCAGCAGCCGGCCGTGGGCCACCGGCGACAGGCCCAGCGCAGCGTGCAGCGTGCCGGCCAGTTCGGGCAGATCGTCGATGTAAGGCGCGGCCCCGGCCACGTGCAGGTGGGCCGACTCGTGCGGGCGGCGGGCGCCGATGCGCTCGGTGGCCTGCGGCTGGCCTGCCTCGACAGGCGGGTGCGGCGCGTTCATCGCGCGCTCCACACCGACACCTGCTCGGCCGGCAGCGGCGATTCGGCGCGGGTCTCCAGCCACAGGCGCTGCAGCAGGTTGCGCGCGGCGCGCTGGCGGTAGCTGGCACTGGCGCGCAGGTCGCTCAGCGGCTGGAAGTC
>JAURXG010000535.1 GCA_030654555.1 Aquabacterium sp. | reverse complement strand
CGGTGAGCAACTACACCAACTCCATCCTTGCCAACATGGAAGCCACCGATGACGGCTACGACGAGGCGCTGCTGCTCGATGTCGCCGGTTTCGTCAGCGAAGGTGCCGGGGAGAACCTGTTCATCGTCCACAAGGGCGTGGTCTACACACCCGACCTGTCGGCCGGTGCGCTCAACGGCATCACCCGCGACACCATCCTGGCGATCTGCAACGACCTGGGCCTGAAGCTGGTCGAGAAGCGCATCACCCGCGACGAGGTCTACATCGCCGACGAGGCCTTCTTCACCGGCACCGCCGCCGAAGTGACGCCGATCCGCGAGCTCGACCGCATCGAGCTGGGCCGCGGCAGCCGCGGGCCGATCACCGAGAAGATCCAGACGGCCTTCTTCGACATCGTCAACGGCCGCAACCCCAAATACGCCGAGTGGCTTACCAAGGTGTGATGCGATGACCCAACCGCAAGCCGTGGTCGAAGTGACCGCCAACGATGTGCAAGGCCCCGGTGTGGTGGCCTGCCCCAATCCGAAGATGGTGCTGTGGAGCACCCACCCCAAGGTGTTCATCGACGTCGCCACCACCGGCGAGGGCAAGTGCCCCTACTGCGGCACGGTCTACCGGCTCAAGGCCGGCGAGAAGCTGCACGCGCATTGACCTGATTCCATGCCGCGTTCGCACGAGTTCATCCTCACGCTGGCCTGCCGGGACACCACCGGCATCGTCTACGCCGTCTCGGGCCTGCTCTACCAGGCCGGCTGCAACATCATCGACTCGCAGCAGTTCGGCGACGTGTTGGGCGAGGACGCCACCGGGCTGTTCTTCATGCGCGTGCACTTCGCCGCGCCGCCCAACCTGGCCGACGCGGCGATGCTGGAGAACCTGTTCTCGCACGTGCGCACGCAGTACGGCATGGACGCGCGCTTCCATGCGGTGGCCCAGCGCCCGCGCCTGCTGCTGATGGTCAGCACCCACGGCCATTGTCTGAACGACCTGCTGTTCCGCTGGCAGAGCGGCCAGCTCGACGTCGACATCCCGGCCATCGTCTCCAACCACCCGAACTTCGCCGAGCTGGCCGCCAGCTATGGCATAGCCTTCCACCACCTGCCGCTGCCCAACGGCGCCGATGCCGCCACCAAGCGCGCGCAGGAGCAGCAGATCGAGGCGCTGGTCGAGCGCGAACGCATCGACCTGGTGGTGCTGGCGCGCTACATGCAGATCCTGAGCCCGGAGTTCTGCGCCGCGCTGAAGGGCCGGGCGATCAACATCCACCACAGCTTCCTGCCCAGCTTCAAGGGCGCCAAGCCCTACTTCCAGGCGCATGCGCGCGGCGTCAAGCTGATCGGCGCCACGGCGCACTACGTCACCGCCGACCTGGACGAAGGGCCGATCATCGAGCAGGACGTCGAGCGCGTGGACCACGCGATGTCGGCCGAGCAGATCACCGCGGTGGGCCGCGACGTCGAGTGCGTGGTGCTGGCCCGCGCGGTGCGCTGGCACGTCGAGCGGCGGGTGCTGATGAACGGCCACAAGTCGGTGATCTTCAAGTAGCCGGGGATCGGCATGCAGCGAAGCAAGCCCCAGACCGCGCACCTGATGGCCTCGCCCGACGATGTCGAGGCGCAGTTCTACGAGGCGCTGCGCGAGGCCGACCTGGACAAGCTGATGGCGCTGTGGGCCGACGACGACGAGGTCTTCTGCGTGCACCCGGGCGGTCCGCGCGTGGTGGGTCCGCAGGCGATCCGCGTGGCCTTCGAGGCGGTGTTCGCCGCCAACGGCCGCATCCACGCCTTCCCCGAGCGCGTGCGGCGCCTGCAGGCGCTGGGCACGGCGGTGCACAACCTGGTCGAGCGCATCGAACTGCAGACCGACGAAGGCCCGCGCACAGGCTACGTGCTGGCCACCAACGTCTACCTCAAGACGGCGCAGGGCTGGCGCCTGGTGGCCCACCACGCCAGCCCCGGCACGGCGCAGGAGACGCCCGAGATCGTCGAGGCGCCGTCGGTGCTGCACTGATGGCGGCATCGCCCGCTGCCGGCAGGCGCTGATGCAGGCCTTTCGCGCACCGTGGTGGCTGCCCGGCGGCCATGCCCAGACGATCTGGCCGGCCAAGCTGGCGCGCCACACGCCCGAGCCCGGCGCAGCCCCGCCGCGCTGGCGGCGCGAGCGCTGGACCACGCCTGATGCCGACTTCATCGACGTGGACTTTCTCGACGAGGGCGCGGGCACCGGTGCGCCGCTGCTGGTCTTGTTCCACGGCCTGGAGGGCTCGTCGCAGAGCCACTATGCCCAGGCCTTCGCGCAGTGGGCGCGGCGCGCCGGCTGGCAGCTGGCGGTGCCGCATTTCCGCGGTTGCTCGGGCGAGCTGAACCTGGCGCCGCGCGCCTACCACTCGGGCGATTTCGAGGAGATCGGCTGGATCCTCGGCCGCCTGCGGCGGCAGCACGGCGCGCGGCTGTGGGCGGTGGGCATCTCGCTGGGCGGCAACGCGCTGCTGCGCTGGGCGCAGGAGGCCGGCGACAGCGCCGCCACGGTGGCCCATGCGGTGGCCGCGGTGTGCTCGCCGGTCGATCTGGCGGCCAGCGGCCGGGCCATCGGCCGCGGCTTCAACCGGCAGGTCTACACGCGCATGTTCCTGCGCACCATGGTGCCCAAGGCGCTGGCCAAGCTGGCCCAGCACCCGGGGCTGTTCAGCCGCGAGGCGATGCTGGCCGCGCGCGACCTCTACGAGTTCGACAACCTGTTCACCGCGCCGCTGCACGGCTTTGCCAGCACCGACGACTACTGGGCCCGCGCCTCGGCCAAGCCGCACCTGGCGCGCATCCGCATCCCGGCGCTGGTGATCAACGCCCGCAACGATCCCTTCGTGCCGTTCGACAGCGTGCCGCGGCCCGGCCAGGCGGGGCGCTTCATCACCTTGTGGCAGCCGGCGCACGGCGGGCATGTCGGCTTTCCCGGTGGGCGCTTTCCGGGCCATGTGCACACGCTGCCCGATGCTGTGATGGACTGGATGGCCACGCAGCGCTGACCCGCGCCAACCCAGGAGCGAAGTGATGGACGAGATCGTCAAGGCCGCCATGCAGAAATGGCCGCATGTGCCTCACTGTCACGGCTGGCTGGCGCTGGACGCCCGCGGCGACTGGTTCCTGCGCGACGAGGCCGTCCAGGCCGCGGGGCCGTTCCCGCGGGTCAAGGGCAGCCGCATCGAGCACGCCAAGCTCAAGGCCTTCATCGAGCGCAACTATGGCGTCGACGAGGCCGGCCGCTGGTTCTTCCAGAACGGCCCGCAACGGGTGTACGTGCAGTTGGAGGCCGCGCCCTGGGTCTGGCGGGTGCAGTGGCCCGACGCCCCCGGCGCCACCGACGCGCCGACGGTGACCAGCCACACCGGCCGCGCCGCCATCGTCAAGACCTGCTGGCTGGACGACGAGGGTCGGCTCTACCTGGACACCGACCTCGGGCTGGGCCTCGTGCACAGCCAGGACATGCTCGATGCCGCGCGGGCGATCGAACAAGGCCTCTGGCGCCCCGAGCCGCTGGCCGCGGCCGAGGCGCCGGTGCGCTTCGGTTTCGTGCGCCAACCCATGCCCGACTGAGCCGCCAAGACAACAAGCCGCCTGCAGGCGGCTTGTCCGGGGCGCGCGCGGCGCCGGATTACTTCGACGCGGCGGCGTCGGGCGCCGATGCAGCGGCCGCCGGCGCCTTGGGCTCGGCGAACTTGGCGCCGCCCTGGTTGGCCATGTAGACCACCGCGCGGCCGATTTCCACGTCGTTGAACTCGCCGCCGCCCTGGGCGCCCATCGCGTTCTTGCCCTTCAGGGCCGAGTTCAGCAGCGCGTCGTAGCCGGTCGTCACGCGCGGGCCCCAGGCCGCGGCGTCGCCGATCTTGGGCGCGCCGGCGGCGCCGGTGGCGTGGCAGGCCGCGCACTGCGCTTGGTAGACCTGTTCGCCGGTGCGCAGCACGCCGGGCGCCGAAGCGTCCTTGACCACGATCGAGCCGATCGGCTGCAGCCGCTTGGCCACCGCCTCTTCGGACATGCCGTCGCTGCCGGCGCCCGACTTGCCGCCGAAATCGACGAAGTTCGCCAACATGATGATCACCACCACCGGGACCACGAACGACGCCACCACGGCGGCGATGAGTTGCTTGGGGGTCTTGATCGGGCCTTCGTGGGCTTCTTCGTGCTCGGTGTGCTGGGCGTCGCTCATGGAATCCTCTTGTCGGCCGTTTGGGTCTGGCGGGGGCCCGGTGTGCAAGCCACGCACCCCAAGCAAAACCCGACGATTATAGCGATGGGGCCTGGTTCACCCAGGGGCCGGCGCGCGCGGCGCCGCTGCGGCACGCGGCGTGGCATAGAATGCAAGGCTGCATCCCCCGCTGCGACCGTGGTGAAGTGGATATCATTGGGCCCTCCGAAGGCTTAGTCGCAAGTTCGATTCTTGCCGGTCGCACCAGTCGCGTGGTGACCCGCTTGAAAGCCCTGCACGGCATCAAGCACCACGCAAAGCCTGGCCGGGCGCTCCGCGCCAAGGCGCTTCGCCCCCGACGGCTGCCGGCACCTGCCCGCAGCCGTTGCTGTTTGTACGGTTTGTGCGGTCTGTGCGGCGCCGTCCGGCGGCCGCATCCGGCCCGCGCTGGTGTAGGGTATCGGCGTGACGAACCCGCCCTGCCTGCCCCGCCGCTTGCCGCCTTTCGGGCCACCGCCGACCGCCGCGCCCGGCCTGCCCGCACGACCGCTGCTGGCGCTGCCGGTGGCCTGGCTGGTGCTGCTGGTCGGCTGTGCCAGTGGTCCGCCCGGCGGCATGGGGCGCGGGCCCGAGGGCGG
>JAURXG010000533.1 GCA_030654555.1 Aquabacterium sp. | reverse complement strand
GCCGGCGGCGCCACCCAGCGCAGCAGCGCCGGCAGCGTGGCCGCGCCCAGCGTGGCCAGCACCAGGCAGGCCTGGCACAGCGCGTCGGCGGCGTCGTTGCCGCTGCCGTCGGCATGCGCCGGCGCACGGTCGGTCGCCCCCTGCACCATGCCATGCCCGGCCGGCGGCGCGAGGTGCGACAGCAGGTGCAGCAGGCCCAGTTGCTGCGTGACCAGCAGCAGCAGGGCCAGGGCGATGGAGCGGGTGCGTTGGCGCATCGGGTCGGCGAGCATAGCCGCTGTGGTGCGCCGGGGCGCCCGGCGGGGGCGCCTCAACCGACCGCGGGCGGCGGCGATGGCGCGGGCAGCGGGTCGATCAGTGCCGGCCCTTCGGCGCTGGACCGGCCCACCGCGCGGGCCACCGGCCAGGCCTGCATCGCGCCTTCGGGCAGGCCCTGCATCAGCGGCGGCAGGCTGGCCGCATCGGTGTTGCCACGCGCCAGCCAGGCGGCCCAGTGCTCGGGCGCCAGCATCACCGGCATGCGGTCGTGGATCGGCGCCATCAGCGCATTGGCGGCGGTGGTGATCACGCAGCAGGTCAGCAGCCAGTCACCGTCGGGGGTGGCACGGATGTCGCGGTATTCAGAGGCCGCCGCCGGCGCGCGCCAGGCTTCGAACCAGCAGGCCATCGCGAAGAACGGCGCGCCGCGGGGGCTGATGTAGTACGGCTGCTTGGCGGGCTTGCCGTCGGCGCCGGTGACCGGCTGCCATTCGTAGAAGCCGCTGGCCGGCAGGATGCAGCGCCGCCGCCGCACCGCCTGCCGGAACGAGGGTTTGTCGGCCATGCCCTCGCTGCGGGCGTTGTTGAGCTTGGCGCCGATCGACAGGTCCTTGGCCCAGTGCGGCACCAGGCCCCAGCGCATCGGCTCGGCCACGCGCTCGCCGTCCTGGGTCTCGTAGACCACCGGCACGACCGATTGCGGCGCCACGTTGAAGCGCCGGTCGAAGGGCTGGATGCGGGTGAGGCTGAAGCCGCTGACCAGCGTCTGCGGGTCGTAGGCGATGACGTAGCGGCCACACATGGCGGGATCGATGGGTTGGGGGTGGGGGGATGGTGACACAGCCCGTCCCCCTTCGGTGGGGGGAGGGGTCCCACCCCCTTCGCACCACCCACCGGGTGATGGTGGGCGGGGCGGCCACTGCCGAAGATGAGCGCCATCAGATCCCCCCGACCCCGCACCTCACGGAGGCCCGCATGCACCACCCCGTCACCACCGCACTGCCGTCACGCTCGGCCCTGGCCCGGGCTGCCGAGGCCGCCGGCAATGCCATCGATGCCGCGCCCGAGGCGCCGGCCGTCGATGAACACGCCCGCGCCTGCGGCTGGTTCGAATCGAGCTGGGCGCTGCGCCAGGGCCTGGCGGTCAGCGAGCTGCCCGACAGCGACGGTGCGGTGGCGGCGCTGTGGTTTGCCGAGCTGGCGGCGGTCAGCGGTCGGTCAGTGGCCCTGCAGTAAGGTGGTGTCGGCGCGAGTCAAGCCATTGCTCGACAAGCCGGTGCGAGCCAGGCTGGCGTCGGGGTGGCCGGCTCCGTTCAGGAGTTTGTTTATTCACTCCGCCGGCCACCCCAACACCAACCTGGCGGGCTGCGCCGATGGTGATCGCGGGTCTACAACCTCACACCCGCGCCAGCACCGGCGCCAGCGCCACCCCGGTGTGCGTGCCCTGCGCCACCAGCAGCTCGGGCGGGCCGGCGCACACCACCGTGCCACCGGCGGTGCCGCCCTCCGGTCCCAGGTCGATGACCCAGTCGGCCTCGGCGATCACGTCGAGGTCGTGCTCGATCACCACCACGCTGTGGCCGCCGGCCACCAGCCGGTGCAGCACCTTGATCAGCCGCTCCACGTCGGCCATGTGCAGGCCCACGGTGGGCTCGTCCAGCACGTACAGCGTGTGCGGCGGCTTCTGGCCGCGGCGCGTCACGTCGTCGCGCACCTTGCTCAGCTCGGTCACCAGCTTGATGCGCTGCGCCTCGCCGCCGCTCAGCGTGGGTGAAGGCTGGCCCAGTGTCAGGTAGCCCAGCCCCACGTCCTGCAGCAGCTGCAGCGGGTGGGCGATGTTGGGCATGCTGGCGAAGAAGTCGACCGCCTCGTCCACCTCCATGCGCAGCACGTCGCCGATGCTCTTGCCGCGCCAGCTCACCGCCAGCGTCTCGGGGTTGAAGCGCTGGCCGTGGCATTGGTCGCAGGGCACCTTGACGTCGGGCAGGAAGCTCATCTCGATGGTGCGCAGGCCCTGGCCCTCGCACCCGGGGCAGCGTCCGTCGCCAGTGTTGAAGGAAAAGCGCGAGGCCGCGTAACAGCGCGCCTTGGCTTCCAGCGTCTCGGTGAACAGCTTGCGGATGGTGTCCCAGAAGCCGATGTAGGTGGCCGGGCAGCTGCGCGGGGTCTTGCCGATCGGCGTCTGGTCGACCTCGAGCACGCGGTCGATGGGCTCGAAGCCGGTCAGCCCGGTGCAACCCACCAGCGGTGGCAGGATGCCGGCGGCCAGCGCGTCGCGCCCGGCCTTGCTGACCTTGGTGGCGACGATGGCGTGCACGTTGGCCAGCAGCACGTCGCGCGCCAGCGTGCTCTTGCCCGAGCCCGAGACGCCCGTCACCGCCACCAGGCGCTGCAGCGGCACGGCGATGTCGACGCTGCGCAGGTTGTGCAGGCTGGCGCCGGTGAGGCCGAGCTGGTAGGTGGCGCGGTTGACGATGCGCCGTGGCGCCAGCGGGTGCTTCAGTGGATGGGCCAGGAAGCGCCCGGTCACCGACGCAGGGTTCTTCGCCAGGTCGGCCGCCACGCCCTGCGCGATCAGGGTGCCGCCACGCTTGCCGGCGCCGGGGCCGATGTCGATGATGTGGTCGGCGCGGCGGATGGTGTCCTCGTCGTGCTCCACCACCACCAGCGTATTGCCCTGGCTGGACAAGCGGCCCTGGGCCTTCAGCAGGATCGCGTTGTCGCGCGGGTGCAGGCCGATGGTGGGCTCGTCCAGCACGTAGCACACGCCCTGCAGATTGCTGCCGAGTTGAGCGGCCAGGCGGATGCGCTGCGCCTCGCCGCCGCTCAGCGTGGGCGCGGCGCGGTCCAGCGTCAGGTAGCCCAGGCCCACTTCCTCCAGGAACTCGAGCCGGCTGCGGATCTCGGTCACCACGTCGCGGGCGATGGCGGCGTCGCGGCCCTCCAGCGCCAGGTCGCCGGCCCATTGCCGGGCCTGGTCGACCGCCCATTGCGCCACCGCGGTGATGGTGTGGCCGTCGAAGCGGATGTTGCGCGAGATCGGGTTCAGCCGCGAGCCCTCGCAATCGGGGCAGGGCTCGCCGCTGAGGCCCTCGACATCGGTCTCCTCCGACGGAAAACTCTGCTCGCGGCCCTTCTGGTCGTCGTCCTTGATCGAATCGTCCAGCGCCTTGCGCTGCTCACGCGTCAGCGTCAGGCCGGTGCCCACGCAGCTGGTGCACCAGCCATGCTTGCTGTTGTAGCTGAACATGCGCGGGTCCAGCTCGGGGTAGCTGGTGCCGCATTGCGGGCAGGCGCGTTTGGTCGAGAACACCTTCAGGCCGCCGATGCCGGCGGTGGAGGTGCCGCCTTCCATCGCCTCGGCCAGCCCGTCCAGCGGCGTCAACAGGTGCAGCACGCCCTTGCCCAGGTCCAGCGCCTTGGCCAGCAGCTCCCGCAGCTCGGCTTCCCTGGCCGGGCTGATGACCAGGTCGCCGACCGGCAGCTCCAGCGTGTGTTCCTTGAAGCGGTCGAGCCGCGGCCAGGGGTCGACCTTCAGGAACTCGCCGTCCACCCGCAGGTGGCTGTGGCCACGCGCCTTGGCCCATTTGGCCAGGTCGGTGTAGACGCCCTTGCGGTTGACCACCAGCGGCGCCAGCAGGCCCACGTGCTGGCCTCGGTGGTCGCGCAGCAGCTGGGCGGCGATGCTCTCCACGCTTTGCGGGCGCACCTCGGCGCCGTCGTGCACGCAGCGCTGCGTGCCCAGCTTGACCCACAGCAGGCGCAGGAAGTGCCAGACCTCGGTGGTGGTGGCCACCGTGCTCTTGCGCCCGCCCCGGCTCAGCCGCTGCTCGATCGCCACCGTCGGGGGGATGCCGTAGACCGCGTCGACCTCGGGCCGGCCCGCCGGCTGCACGATGCTGCGGGCGTAGGCGTTCAGCGATTCGAGGTAGCGGCGCTGGCCCTCGTTGAACAGGATGTCGAAGGCCAGCGTGCTCTTGCCCGAGCCCGACACGCCGGTGATCACGCTGAACTTGCCACGCGGGATGTCGACGTTCAGGCTCTTGAGGTTGTGCTCCTTGGCATTGACGATGCGGATGTCATTGCCGGCGGCCAGCCGGGCGGCGTCGCGCCGGGCCTTGGCGATCAGCTGCAGCGGCCGGCCTTCCTCGGCCGTCAGGCTGACGCCCAGCGACTGCTCGTAGTCGCGCAGCGCCTTGCCGGTGTGCGAGCTGCCATGCGCCTTCACGTCCTCGGGCGTGCCGCTGCACACCAGCTCGCCGCCGGCGTCGCCGCCCTCGGGGCCCAGGTCGATGATCCAGTCGGCGCTGCGGATCACGTCGAGGTTGTGCTCGATGACGATCAGCGAGTGGCCGGCCTCCAGCAGCTTGCGCAAGCTGCGCATCAGCTTGGCGATGTCGTCGAAGTGCAGGCCGGTGGTGGGCTCGTCGAACAGGAACAGCGTGCCCTTCTTCGCCGCCGGCTGGCGTGGGCCGGCCGCGGCATCGGCCAGGAAGCCCGCCAGCTTCAGGCGTTGGGCTTCACCGCCGCTCAGCGTGGGCACCGGCTGGCCCAGGCGCACATAGTCCAGGCCCACGTCGACGATGGGCTGCAGCCGCGCCGTCACCGCCGTGTCGCCGCTGAACACGGTCATCGCCTCGGCGACGGTGAGTTCCAGCACGTCGGCCACGCTCAGCTGGTAGGGGCCGCGAATCAGCTTGACTTCCAGCAACTCAGCGCGGAAGCGCTTGCCGTCGCAATCGGGGCAGCGCAGGTAGACATCGCTGAGGAACTGCATCTCCACATGCTCGAAACCATTACCACTGCAAGTAGGGCAGCGGCCATTGCCGGCGTTGAAGCTGAAGGTGCCGATGGTATAGGCGCGCTCCT
>JAURXG010000528.1 GCA_030654555.1 Aquabacterium sp. | reverse complement strand
CTGCCGCAGTCTGAGCTGGCCCTGCAGTCGGCGCTGGCTGCCTACGAGAACGGCAAGGCCGAATTCTCGATGCTGCTCGAAGCCCAGCGCGGCATCCGCAAGGCCCGGCAGGAGATCCTCAAATCGCAGGTCGAAGCGCAGATGCGCCTGGCCGACATCGAACGCATCCTGGGAGAAGACCTGTGAAGACCACCACCACCGTGCTTGCGATCGTCCTGCTCGGGGTGGTCGGTGCAGGCAGCTACTGGCTGGGTGCCCGCTCGCAGTCGCATCCGGCCGACGGTGCCGTCGCAAGCGCGGCATCCGCACCCGCGCCAGCGCCCAAGCAGCGCAAGCTGCTCTACTACCGCAACCCCATGGGGCTGGCGGACACCTCACTGACGCCGAAGAAGGATCCGATGGGGATGGACTACATCCCGGTCTACGAAGGCGAGGACGAGTCGACCCCGGGCGCCGCCGCTGCATCGCCCAACCAGGTCCGCATCAGCACCGAGAAGATCCAGAAGCTCGGCGTGCGCACCGAGGCCGCCGCGATGCGTTTGCTCGGCAAGACCGTGCGGGCCGCCGGCCGCATCGAGCCCGACGAGCGTCGGGTGTTTGCCGTCACCGCCAGGTTCGAGGGCTATGTCGAACGCCTGCACGTCAACGCGACCGGGCAACCGGTGGCCAAGGGCCAGCCCTTGTTCGACGCCTACAGCCCCGAACTCGTGTCGGCCCAGCGCGAGTACGCCATCGCGTTGCAGGGGATCGATGCGATGAAGGACGCGGGCGCCGATGCGCAGGCGGGCATGCGCCAACTGGCCGACTCCAGCCTGGCGCGGCTGCGCAACTGGGACTTGTCGCCAGCGCAGGTGACGGCACTGATGAAGTCCGGCCAGCCGCAGCGCACGATCTCGTTCCCCTCGCCGGTGTCGGGCATCGTGTCCGAGAAGAAGGCGCTTCAGGGCATGCGCTTCATGCCCGGCGAGATGCTGTACCAGGTGACCGACCTGTCATCGGTCTGGGTCATCGCCGACCTGTCGGAACAGGACATCGGCCTCGTCAAGAGCGGCGCCAAGGCGCGTGTCACCACCACCGCCTATCCCAACGAAACCTTCGAGGGCCGCATCACCTACATCTACCCGACCCTGAAGGCGGAGACACGCAGCATCCCCGTGCGCGTCGAGATGGCCAACCCGAGCCAGAAACTCAAGCCTGCGATGTTCGCGCAGGTGGAAGTGTCGGTCGGCGGCAAGTCACCGGTGCTGACCGTGCCGGACTCGGCCGTGATCGACACCGGCACGCGGCGCATCGTGATCGTGCAGGCGCAGGAGGGCCGCTTCGAACCCCGGGAAGTCGACGTCGGCACGCGCGGCGAAAACTACGTCGAGATCCTCAAAGGCGTAAAGGACGGCGAACAGGTGGTCGTCGCCGCCAACTTCCTGATCGACGCGGAGAGCAACCTGAAGGCGGTCGTCAGCGGGTTCGGCGGTCACGCCGGTCACGGCAGCACGGCCAAGGGAGCCGACGCTGCCGCATCGGGTAGTGTCCCCTCGGCGCCTGCAGCAGCGTCGATGCCAGCCCCTGCGCCTGCGGCGATCGGCCACAAGGCCGAAGGATCCATTGAAGACATCGACGTCAAGGCCGGCACGCTCAGCCTCAACCACGGCCCGGTCCCGACCCTGAAGTGGCGTGCGATGACGATGGAGTTCAAGGCCGCGAATGGCTCGCTGCTGAACGGCCTGAAACCGGGCCAGGCGGTGCGCTTCGAGTTCGTCGAGCGCCAGCCTGGCGAGTACGTGGTGACGTCGATCGCAGCAACGCCCAGCAAGGCGCCAGGCAAGCCGATGCCGCCAGCCGCGAGCGTCGGTGCCACCTCGCACTCCGGCCACTGAGCGGGGCACGCCATGCTGTCCAGAATCATCCAGTGGTCAGGCCGGAACCCGTTCCTGGTCCTGCTCGCCACCGTGTTCGTCATCGTCGGCGGCGTCGTCGCCGTGATGAAGACGCCGCTCGATGCGCTGCCCGACCTGTCGGACGTGCAGGTCATCGTCTACACCGAGTACCCGGGCCAGGCGCCGCAAGTGGTCGAGGACCAGGTCACCTACCCGCTGACCACGGCGATGCTCGCCGTGCCCAAGTCGAAAGTGGTGCGCGGCTTCTCCTTCTTCGGCGCCTCGTTCGTCTACGTCATCTTCGAGGACGGCACCGACATCTACTGGGCCCGAAGCCGGGTGCTGGAGTACCTGAACTTCGCGTCAAGCCGCCTGCCCAAGGGCGTGTCGCCCTCGCTCGGGCCCGATGCCACCGGCGTCGGCTGGGTCTACCAGTACGTGCTGCTGGCCAAAAACAAGAGCCTGGCCGAATTGCGCACCATCCAGGACTGGTACGTGCGCTACCAGCTCACCA